>DAISIS010000296.1:0-7082 GCA_036821925.1 Pirellulaceae bacterium | reverse complement strand
ATTCGGGCGAACGCTCTCAGGCAGATGACGAGCGGAGAAAGCTGACGATGTGGGTATCGCGACTGTCTATGACTCGGGTCGGAACCAGGGCAACCGTGATTCTCATCGGTTCATGTTGCTTGGTGGGATGCGATCCGGTGCGGACAACACGGCAGGTGGTGACATTGACTGTTCTAGCGGCCAACTCGGAAGAGCCCGTCGCCAATGCCCACGTTCGCCTCAAGGAGGACTTTGACCGTCAAACGCACACCTACCCCGACACTGCAAGCCGCGAGGAATGGGAGGCCCACGCGAGACGCAACTGGGCGGAATCGCCATGGTTCTCTGCGAAGAGCAACGACACCGGCCAAACTACGCTTCACGTTGAGTATACGGCGCTCGATCGGACGCGAGGAGATCAACCACCAACCTACAGAGACTGGGTTACTGGGAAACCGTTCCTTGTGGACATCACCGAGAATGAAGCACGCTCTGAACGACTTAGCGTCGTAATGAGTTCGGGCAATGTTATTCATGGCGATACATTCACGGTACGCATCGACGACGTTCAAGCTCCCGTGTACATTCCCAGTCGATGATTTCGGTTCTGACCTGCGCCGCGAACACGTCGCGGGATTCACTTGCGGAGGCGATAGAATGGGACCATGGCGGTTCCCAACCGTATTCCGAACAGAATTCGGCCTGCCTACGCAGAGGCATCCGGCGGCCGGTGTTGGGCGGCCGGGCGGCGGTGGGTAGAATCGGGGTGTCGGGCGCGTCCGATCAACCGAACCAGATACCTGCCAGTTGTGCGATTAGATCCGCAACGATGGAACCACACGACACAATCAATCGCATTTGCCGTCAGGAGTGTTACTCAAACGCCGACTTATCGCGACTTCGTTCGCTGACCGAAGTCTATCCGGACGACGCTCGTTTGTGGGATGTCCTGGGCGACATCACGCAACTAGGTGACGGCTCATTCACCGATAGATCCGAGTCTCTGGAATGCTACAAACGGTCGAATGCTTGCGATCCTGGGTACGCTCCCGCGCACGAGTGCCTTGGTTATTGGTACGACATCGAAGCCCGTTTCGAGCTGGCAGCACAACACTTTCGACTTGCGATCGACAATGGCGGAGGAGATACTGCACTCATCGGGTACGCCCGTGTGCTCGAACAACTTGGGCGCCCGGACGAAGCGCGATCTGCAATGGACCAATGCCGCGATCAATCGAACGCGACGCTCTTGGAGTTGCGAGCGGAGATTGCTGATGGGCTTTGGACACCAGATGCAGAATGAAGGTGGAACCCAGCAAGGGGCACCGCTGCATTTGCGGCTGACACCTCGGTACCGGTTCCGCGATAGCCGTATAGACGAAGTGGAGCATCCTGTTTCAACCAACCACCGTTAAAGGAATCGGTTCGGCCTAACTCCGCCAAGGCATCCGCCGGTCGATGTAGAGTGGCTCATCCGGATCGGGTAGAATCGAGCCGTTGGCGTGTCGCCAACAAACGAAGGTGTGGTGAGCGCAGCGTGAGGGCCGACGGGTTGAACGGAGCTACTCGGCGAAGATGAGCAAGTGACTCTCCCGCGAAAAGGCAAACCCATTCGTCTTGAGGATCAGAGGCAGTTACAGCAGCCGCGTGAGACCCCCCAAAGGTCTCGTGCGCCGTTCGACCTTAACCAGTCGCAGCTCCCGTCCAGCGACTGCGTCCACTTTCGAGGAGGGCGTAATGACGGCCGACGAGCTTCTTTCTAAGGCTGAGAAGACTTTGACGATTTCTGTTGAGACGTTCCGGAATTGCGTGGAACTTATGTGTGGCACAGGGTCTGTCCAGAGCACGTTTGAGCCTGCAGGTGACTCGACGAGGAATGCCCAAACAGAGTTGAGTCCTACGAGGAGGCTCGCTTTTCTCAAGACCCTGAGACGACAGACGATTCGCTCAATCGAGACCCAGATGGATTGGGCTGAATGCGTTTTGGTGGGGTCACTTGAAGACAAGTCGATGTCGGAAGCAGATGGCGAAACCGTACGCGCAAAGCTCCGCGAACTCACGGACCGTTATACCGCAATGTGTGCCGAAACAGAGATTCCGGGGGAGATGGTGTAGGTTCCGATCGCTGTTGCTTCCCTGAAAACGCGTTGATTGTCACTTGAGCCAACCCCGTCCAGTCAAGAAACTCAACCTCTCAGGACCGAAGACTGACCCACTACCGGAGGACGGCTGGCAGCACTGACCTGCAGGTTGGCACATCCGCCGGGCGCGTGCTATGATGGCTGCTGATCGCCAGACTCCGGCAAGCAGAAGTAAGAAGTCAAGGTCATATGTTCTTTGTATTCACCAACATTGGACCGTTTGATGCTTGGCAGGCACACCGGTCCGTTGTCGGGGATCGGTACGCCGCCAACGTTGCCAACCGCCCGCGTGGCGCGTAGACTCGTTCTCAATGTGGCGAACAACACCCACCATTGAAGCGAGGAATGTTGCGATGTGTCCCACTCGTGTCTGGACGGGAGCGTGCGCCGTGCTCTGTGGCTGCGCCGTGCTGCTCGTGTGTGGTGTGCTGGGCGGCGGCGCGTTCGCGTCGGAGCCCGGCACTGCATCCGATTCGCCGCCCGCGGAGTTCTCGCTCGCCTTGCGCCACCGTGTACCGGTGGCTGCCGGCAGTGGTCAGTACCATACGCTGACGGAGCCCGCGTGCTGGCCGGCCGCTCAGACGGCGGTCATCGTCTGCGACATGTGGGACTCGCACCACTGCCTGAACGCCGTGCGGCGTGTCCGGGAGCTGGCCCCGCGAATGAACGAGTTCCTGCACGCGGCACGCCGCGCCGGGGCGCTCGTCATCCACGCCCCGAGCGACTGCATGGCAGCCTACGCCGAGCATCCGGCGCGGCGCCGCGCTCAGGAAGCGCCACACGCTGCGAACCTGCCGGCCGACATCGGGCAATGGTGCCAGCGCATTGCGGCCGAGGAGCAGGAGGTGTACCCGATCGATCAGTCGGACGGAGGGGAAGACGACGATCCGCAGGAGCACGCCCAGTGGGAGGCGCAGCTGAAGACTGAGGGACGCGATCCGGCGGCCCCCTGGAAACAGCAGATCGACCTCCTGGAGATCTGCGACGACGACGCGATCAGCGACCGCGGCGAAGAGGTCTGGAACCTGCTGGAATCACGCGGCATCCAGCACGTGATGCTGGTGGGCGTCCACACCAACATGTGCGTGCTGGGCCGGCCCTTCGGGCTGCGGCAACTGGTCCAGAACGGCAAACGCGTGGTACTCGTGCGCGACCTGACCGACACCATGTATAACCCGCAGCGGCCGCCGTTCGTCCAGCACCACAGCGGCACTGACCTGATTGTCGAGTACATCGAGAAATGCGTCTGCCCGACCATCACCAGCGATCAACTGCTCGGCGGCACGCCGTTCCGTTTCAGCAGCGACCGCCGCAAGCATCTGGCCATCGTCATGTCCGAGGACGAGTACCAGACCGACCGGACGCTGACGCAGTTTGCCCGGGAGCACCTGCACCGCGATTTCCGGCTCAGCTTCTTCTATGCGGACGCGGCGGACGCCCAGTCGCTGCCGGGCATCGCACAGCTGGCCGAGGCGGACGCGGCGGTCATCAGCGTACGGCGGCGAGCGTTGCCGAAAACGCAGCTTGAGGTCTTCCGCCGATTCGTCGCGGATGGCAAGCCGATCGTGGCGCTGCGCACAGCGTCGCACGCCTTTGCCCTGCGCGAAGGCGAACCGCCGGCCGGGCACGACGTCTGGCCCGAGTTCGACCGCGATGTGCTGGGGGGCAACTACCAGGGGCATCACGGCAACCATCCGGGCGCGGGCCCGGCCACGTGGGTCTGGATCCTGCCCGAGTCGCACGGCCACGACCTGCTGCAGGGGCTGCCCGCGGGGGAGTGGGCCGTTTCGTCCTGGCTGTACAAGACGCAGCCGCTCGGGCCGCGGGCCGTGCCGCTCATGATGGGCCGCGTCGACGACCTGCCGCACGAACCGGTCACTTGGACCAATACGCACAGCGGTGGTGGTCGCGTCTTCTACACCTCGCTCGGACATCCCGACGACTTCCAGCTGCCGGCATTCCGCCGCCTGCTGCTTAACGGCACCTACTGGGCCGCCGGGCTGGAGGTCCCGCAGGAGGCCATGGATCGTCAGCCTCCCGCCACACCGGCACCGGATGCGCGCAGCGCGAATTGACTGCGGGAACGCCCGCACCGCGCGGGGACACGGCACCGCCTTCCGGCGGCGGTGGCGGGGGCATCAGGTCACGACGCGCACGCCCCGCTGCTGCAGGTAGGCCTTCCAGCTGTCGACCGTGTTCTTGTCGGGCGGCTTGACCGTATCGGGGAGTTCCGACGTGAGGCCGAACCGTGCGAGTTTCGCGCGCCAGAGGTCGTAGTAGGGAAGCAGTTCGAACCCTTCCAGACGCGGCAACTGGCGACTCAGAGTGACGATCCCGTCGAGGTGTTCTGGGCGCGCGTTGTGCTGCGGGATCATCGGGCACCGCACGATGATCTTGGCCTGCGCGTCGTGCAGTTGCCGGAGGTTGGACAGGATCAACTCGTTCGACTTGCCGACGAACTGCGCGTGCAGCTGGCGATCGGTTTCCTTGAAGTCGAACAGCCACAGATCGACCAGCGGCAGGAGTCCCTGCACGGCCCCCCACAGCGCATACCCGGACGTTTCGACGCAGCAGTGCAGCCCCGTTGCGTGGGCCGCGTCGAGCAGCGCTTGGGCGAAGGCCGGCTGAAACAGCGGCTCGCCGCCCGACAAGGTCAGGCCGCCGCCGGAGGCCTGGTAGTAGGGCCGGTCGCGGAGCACGACCTCCAGCACGTCCGCTACTGTCACATCGCGCCCCACGCATTCCAGCGCGTGCGGATCACAGACCGGGGGGCAGGCGCCGCACCCGGTGCAGCGCTGGCGGTCGACGCGCACCTTGCCGCCGGGGTCTGCCGCCAAGGCCTGCTCAGAACACAGTGCCAGACACGCGCCGCACGCGATGCACCGGTCGGGCAGGTAGGACAACAGCGGTTCCGCGGGGATGCTTTCCGGATTGCCGCACCACCAGCAGCGGAGGGGGCAGCCCTTGAAGAAGACGGTGGTCCGGATCCCGGGTCCGTCGTGGAGCGAGAATCGCTGGATGTCGAAAATGCGTCCGGTCAGCATCCTACAGGTGCTCCGTCCTCGCAATGATCTCTTCCTGCATGTCCGGTGTGAGATTCACGAAGAACTCGCTGAAGCCGGCCACCCGCACGACCAGGTCGCGGTACTGCTCCGGATGCTGCTGCGCCGCGCGGAGCGTGGCGGTGTCGACGACGTTGATCTGCAGTTGCTGGCCGCCCTGGGTGAAGTAGACGTCGAGCAGCGCACGCAGCTTGGCCCGCTGCCCGGCATCGCCGATCATGCCCGCGTGAAAGCGGATATTGACCTGGTAGGCGCATTGCCAGCTCTTCACGGCGTTGAGCTTGCAGACGGAATTGAGTGTGGCCGTTGGCCCGCTCCGTTCACAGCCGGCCGACACGGCGACGGAGTTGGCCACGGGGGTGCCGGCCAGGCGGCCGTCGGGCGTGGCGGGCGTGCCCCGCCCCATCGTCACGGCACTGCTGCGGACCACATGGCAGTTGCCGAACCGGCTCCCGTCGCGCGGATCGCGGCAGATGTCCTGCATCGGCTCGTCGCGCAGCCGTTCCACCAGGCGGATGATATCGTCCAGCCGCGGGTCATCGTTGCCGTGTTTCGGCGCCGCCTGCAGCTTCGCCCGCAACCGCTCATGCCCCTGGAAGTTGGCCGCGCAGGCCTGAGCCACCTCGGCCAGCGTGGCCTGCCCCGTGTCGTAGACGACCTCGCGCACGGCGGCCAGCGAGTCGACGGCGTTGGCGAAGGCGGTGCCGCCGCACGAGAGAATGTTGTACTTCGTCCCCTGCGTCAAGTCCTGCGCCCGCTCCACGCAGCCCGCGAAGAAGCATGAGGTGAGCGGCGTCTGGCCCCACTGCATCTGCGCGCTGAGCAGCTGCATCTCCCGGTCGTAGGACTGCTGGATCTCCGCACGCATGTACCCCCCGACCGCCGCCGCGAACTGTCCGAACGATGCGAGCGCGTGCGGCGGCGGTGCGATCTCGCGCCACTGCCACTGGCGCCGATAGCCCTGGCCGCCGGTCAGCGCAGCCTCGATGGCCGACAGGTAGTTCACGTTCGCGCCCGGGTTGAAGTAGAACTGGCCGGGAATGCCCAGCTCGTTGCAGCCCACCGGCACGTAGTTGAAGGCGTCGTCGCGCGCCACCCCCAATTCCATCAGTCCGGCCGGCACGACATCGTCGTTCCAGAGCATCGGGAAGCAGGTGGTGCGCGACAGCCGGGTGAGGCAGAAGTCAAAGAACTCCGGGTCGACAGCGGGGTGCCAGCGCATCCAGATCAGCGGTTCCGGCAGGGCCATATTCGTCGCGCCTTCGAGCATGAGCCAGCTCAAGCGGTTCGTCAGGTCGTGGCCGTCCGGCGTGGAGCCACCCACCACGAAGCCCTGCGTCAGGTGATGTTCCGACCCCCAGTAGCTGTTGTCGTACATCTTGAGCACGAGGTTTTCGGTGAGCCGCACGACGGTGTCGTCGTCAATCCGGCCGGCCTGGCGATCGGCTTCGTAGAGCGGCAGCAGCAGCTGATCGAGCCGGTCCGGCGTACAGGAGTAGCCGTGTCCTTCGATATGGATCGCCTGGTGCGCGAGCCAGATCAGTTGCAGCGCTTCGTGGAACGTCTCAGGCGGCTGGGTCGCCACTTTCGTGCAGATGCGCGCCAGCTCGCGCAGTCGGGCCGCCCGCTCTGCCTCGCCACACTGCGCCGCCTCGCGCGCGAGAAACTCACCATATCGCTGCGACCACGCGGCGAGTCCGGCCAGCGTGTGGGCGGCCGCCGTCAGGAACGCCTGCTGCTCGGCACCGGACTCCGCCAGACTCCGCGCCTGCACCTTGCGGCGCAGGCCATCCAGGCCGACACGCAGCAGTTCCGCGTAACTGGGGCAGAGATGGCCCTGGTTCGATAGCAGCTTGTAGTGCGGGCACGCGGCCGGCAGTTCGTCGTGGCTCGTCACGGG
>DAISIS010000295.1:4583-7103 GCA_036821925.1 Pirellulaceae bacterium | reverse complement strand
ACCTGTTCGCCTTGTGCGGTTCTGGCAGTGTAACGGAACTCAGCCATGGTCAGCCCTGCCTACTGGGGCAGCCCCAGTTGGTACAACATGCGAGTAAACGGCAGAAAGACGACCAGTGCGTGGAACAGCGCAGCACTTCCGCCGACCACCACAGTCAGGACAATGGGTGCGTACACGGCAGCCCACCGCGCGGCACGCGCGGCACGCTGGCGATACATCGCCGCCGAGGCCGCCAGCGCGCGGCTCAAACCGGTCTGCCCCGCCCCCGTGACGATGGACCAGGCCAGCAGCGGAGGAAACGCGGCCGGCAATTCGCTGCGGCTGCGCAGCACCACGCCGCGCTCGAGACACTCCGCCACCTCGCGCGCACCCCGGCTCAGCATCCGATCGCCGCTCGCGTCCGCCGCCAAGACCACCGCCTCCGGCATCGGCACCTGGTGGTCGTTCATCAGCCGCAGCAGCTCGGCAAACGTGGCCATGCGGCCGTCTCGCAGCGCCTGGCCCACTGTGGGCCAGCGGCGTGGTAGAGTGCCAAACAGGAAGCGGCCGGAGCGTCCGCGCGCTGAGCCCGCCGCCGACCGGATCGCCCAGCCGGACCGACACCACCACCACAGCAGACCCAGTCCCAACAGGAGCGGCACGCAGGGGGCCCAGACACGGGTCGCCACACAGACGCGTTCGATCAGCGCGATGATCGGATCGGGCCGGGATACCAGATCGTGATAGGCCGTTGTCAGAACAGGCGTCAGGAAGGTTGCGGAGAGCAACAGGGACGCGTAGGCAACCCCTACGACGATGCACGGGTAGATCAGCGATGCCGCGATCGAACGGCGCACCTCGGCCGCCCGGCGCACCGTCTGGGACAGACCTTCCAGCGCGGCCGCCAGCTGCCCCGCCCGGATTCCGGCCAGCACCACGCTGCGCCAGACCGGTGGAAACAGCCGGTCGTCGCGCTGCACGATGTCCGTCAGGTTCTCGCCGCTGCGCAGGCGATCCGCCAAGCGGCTGGCAAGCGCCCCCAGTTTCCCCGGCGACTCGTGCCCCAGGGCCGCCAGCCCGCGGTCCAGCGGGATCCCCGCCCGAACCAGCGCCGCCATCTCGTCGTTGAGCGCCAGCAACTGGCTCAACGCAATCGGGCGGCCACCGGTGTGCTCAGTTCGGCTCACGGCCAGCGTCTCCCACTCTGCCACGTCACGAAGAAAGAGACCATGCGAATGAAGTCCGGCCCGTCACGATCGCCAGCCGCCCTTCGCCGGGGGGGCTCCCCGCGAAAGTAACGGGCTCAGCCAATTAACGACGCTCGGGGACAGAGCGCGCGCGACCGAGGCGGGAAAAAAAGCAGAACGAAGGAAGAAGATGGAGCAATCAGCTCACCGCATGGGTCAGCTCGCGGCCGCGGCGGCCGGCGGCGAACTCGGCGATGTTGGCCACCGTGGTCTCGGCGATGTTGGCCAGCGCCTCGCGAGTCAGGAACGCCTGATGAGAGGTGATGACGACGTTGTTGAAAGTCATCAGGCGGGCCAGCACGTCGTCGGTGAGCACCTTGTCGGACATGTCGTGGAAGAAAATGCCCGCCTCCTCTTCGTACACATCGAGTCCGGCGGAGCCGATCTTGCCGGACTTGAGCCCGTCGATCAGTGCCCGGGTATCGACCAGCCCGCCGCGGCTGGTGTTGATCAGCATGACTCCCGTCTTCATCCGTTCGATCGCCGCGCGGTTGATCAGGTGATGGGTGTCCGGGAAGAGCGGCACATGGAGCGTGATGATGTCGGACTGTGGCAGCAGGTCAGGCAGGTCGACGTAGGTGACGTGCGGAGATTGCAGGAGCTGGGGATGCGGGACCTTATCGACGGCCAGGATGCGGCAGCCGAAGCCGCGGAGAATATTGATTGCGCACTGGCCGATCTTGCCCGTCCCGATCACCCCAACGGTCTTGCCGTGCATATCAAAACCGGTGAGCCCGTCCAGGACGAAGTTGCCCGACCGGTTACGCAGGTAGGCGTGGTGCAGTCTGCGGTTGAGCATCATCATCAGCGCCACGGTGAACTCGGCGATGGCGTAGGGGGAGTAGGCCGGCACGCGGACCACGCTCACCTGGTGCCGCTGGCAGGCCTGCAGGTCCACATGGTTGAATCCAGCGCACCGCAGCGCGATCAACTCGACGCCCAGTGCGGCCAGGCGTTCCACGACCTCGGCGTCGCAGTGATCGTTGACGAAGACGCACACGACCTTGGAGCCCTGCGCTGCCCACACGGTGTCGCAGCTCAGCGGCGCCCGCACGTAGTGCAGCAGGAGCCGGCCACCGTGGGCCGCGTCAAACGACTCGACATCCCGGGCCTTGGCGTCAAACAGGGTGACGCGGACGCGCCCGGCAGCATCCGCGCCGCCGTCGTCCCGGCTGGACTCCAGTTCCTGCAGCACGCGCTGGTAGGTGCCCTCGTCGAGACCGGACAGCAGCTTCAGCCGTTCGATCAACGCTGTCACCCGCTGCTGGTCGTGCATGGTCCTGCTCCGTTCACG
>DAISIS010000295.1:0-4483 GCA_036821925.1 Pirellulaceae bacterium | reverse complement strand
CGCGGGGGGCCTGCCTGCCGGCGGCGAGCTAGAGTTGGGTGGCGATCGGACGGTGGCGCTGCGCCTTGCCCGGGCGCGCCCGCATCCCCCCGGCAGGTTCCCCAGCAGAATCAGGCAGATCGGTGACCTCACGTTCTCCGCACAGCATGAAGCCGCAAGGCGTGGCGCTTCGCGACGACCTGGTGATTGGCGGGCGGTACCGCGCGCTGCGGCTGCTGGGCCAGCGGATGGGTCTCCGCACCCTCCTGGCGCTCGACCGGGAGCGCAGTGAGACGGTGGTGATCAAGACGCTGGAGTCGCGTCTGTTGTCGCCGTCGACGCGGGGGCATCTGGAGGAAGAGTGCCGGCAGCTGTGTGAACTGCGCCGGCTCAATCCCCGTCCGCTGCTGGAGATGGGGACGGAAGAGGACTACTTCTACGTCGTGATGCCGTTTGTTTCCGGCGAGACGTTGAAGTGGCGTCTGCACTACCGGCGGCTGAATCTGGGGGAAACGCTGCGTCTGGCGATCTGTCTGTGCCAGTCGCTCCGCGAGCTGCATGCCTGCCAGCGACTGCACCGCAACATCAAACCTTCGAACATCGTTGTCAATGCGGCGGGCCCCGTGGTGCGTGCGGCGCTGATCGATATCGGCCTGGCCCACGGCGATCTGCTGCACGTGCTGCCCGAACAGCAATCCCCCGAGTTGGCGCTGTACGTATCCCCGGAGCAGGCGGGCGCGATGGACGTCGATGTGGGCGAAGCGTCGGACCTGTATTCGGTGGGGGTCGTGCTGTACGAGTGTCTGGCGGGCCAGCCGCCGTTTCGCGGGGAGACGGTCGGTGAGATTCTGTTCCAGCACATGACGGCGCCGGTGGCCGAGCTGCAGGGACGCGGGGGCCCGATTCCGCCCATTCTGGAGGAGGTCGTGCAGCGGCTGCTGCGCAAGGATCCGCGCGACCGCTATCAGTCGGCGGAAGGGGTGCTGCACGATTTGACCCAGCTGCTGGTGGCGGTGGAACACGGCGAACTCGCCCCGACACTGGCGCTCGGCGCAGCCGATCATCGGCGGAGCCTGACGGAGCCGGCGTATGTCGGGCGGCTGGCGGAGTGCGACAAGCTGGACGCCGAGATTCGCGCGGCGTGCCTGCACGTTTCCCGGCTGGTGGTGGTGGAGGGTGAATCGGGCAGTGGCAAGACGCGTCTGCTCCACGAAGCTGCGCGGCGCGCCATGCGGGAAGGGATGTGGGTGTTGCGTGGCGCCGCGAAGAGCGAGACGGGGCGGCATCCGTTTCAGGTGTTCGACGGTGTGGTCCAGGAACTGGTCGCGGCGGCGCGCGCCAATCCGGCGGTGGCCGAGGGCTTGCGCAGACGCCTGGGAAGTCATGTCGAGTGGGTGACGGCGGCGTTTCCGCGACTGCTGGACGAACTGGGATGGCCCGGCTCGCTGAATCTGGTTCCCGGCGCTTATCACGAGATGCGTCAGGTGCGGGGAGTGGTGCAGCTTCTTCACGCGCTGGGCACGCGCGAACAGCCGGCGCTGGTCATCCTGGACGACTGCCAGTGGTGTGACGATCTGACGATCGCGTTGCTGGAGCGATGGCAGGCCAGCATCCAGGAAGCGGCTGCCAGCGGCAGCCGGGTCATGCTGGTGCTGATCTTCCGCTCGGAGGAAGTCCCGGCCGGGCATCGGACGCGGCTGCTGGCCGCCACCGCGCAGCTGAAGCTGCGGCCGCTGGATCCGCACGACATCCGGCAGCTGGTCGAGTCGATGGCGGGTCCGCTGCCCGACGAAGCGGTGGAGGTGGTGCGGAGGCTGTCAGGAGGCAGCCCGCTCATGGCCTCCGCCGTCCTGCGCGGGCTGGTCGAATCCGGCGCGATGGTGGCCGACGCGCAGGGGTGGCGGATCGAGACCACGACCACAGCCGACCTGCAGTCGTCGCACCACGCGGGGGTGTTCCTGGCGCGGCGGATCGAGTTGCTGCCCGCACGCACGGTCGAGCTGCTGCGTATCGGCGCCGTGCTGGGCCGGGAATTCGATCTGGAGATCGCCGCCGCGCTGACGGGCTGCACGCTCGCCGACGCGCTGGCGGCGTTGGACGAAGCCCGCCGCCGCCAACTGGTGTGGGTCCGCCCGGACGGCTATCACGGCGTGTTTGTCCATGACCAGATTCGGCGCGTCTTGCTGGATCACATGTCCGACGGTCAGCGGAGGCAGGCGCACCTGTCCGCGGCCGAGTACCTGGCGCGGAAGTACCCGACCCGCCACTCGGATCTGGCCTATCACTACGATGCGGCGGGGGACAGCCGGCGGGCGCTGCCGCACGCGCTCGAGGCGGCGGACCGGGCGCGGGCTCAGTACGCGCTGCAGACCGCCGAACAACAGTACCGGATCGCCCAGCGCGGTGCCGACACGGCCGCGCGCGGCATCCAGTTCCGGATTGCGGAAGGGCTCGGCAATGTGCTGATGCTGCGCGGACGCCATGCGGCCGCCGAGCAGCTGCTCCAGCAGGCGATTCGTCTGGTCGACGACCATGTGTCGGAGGCCCGAGTGCTTGGCATGCTGGGGGAACTCGCGCAACAACGGGGCGACATCAACCAGGCGGTCGAGCATCTCAAGCACGCCCTGGCAGCGTTGGGGCATCGGATCCCGTCCACCCCGACCGCCCTGGCGGCCCGCGCATGCTGGGAGATCCTGGTCCAGTTCTGCCATACCGTCATGCCGAGGCTGTTCGTGCACCGGCGGCGTGGTCCACCCGACGCACTCGATCTGCTGGCGGTGCGGCTCTTCAGCCAGCTGACGCATGGCTACTGGTTCACGCGGTCCCGGCTGGCGACGTTGGTAGCCCACTTGCAGGGCATGAACCTGGCGGAGCGTTACATACCGACACTGGAACTGGCCCGCACCTATTCGGAACACGCGCCGGCGCTGACGCTGGTGCACTGGTTTTCACGCGGCATTGCCTACGCCCGCAAGGGGCTGGCCATCTGCCAGGCCTCGGGCGATCCGCGGGGGCAGGGTCAGGCGCTGTCGTATTACGGTCTGGTTCTGTACGCGGCGGCCCGGTTCCGCGAGTGCGCCGGGGCCTGCCGCGATGCCATCCGACTGCTCGAACGCACCGGTGACTTCTGGCAGGTGCATATCGCCCGTTTCCAGTATTCGTGCGCACTCTACCGGCTGGGTGAGATGGAGGAAGCGTCGGAGCAGGCCCGGCTGCATCACGACTCAGGCGTCGAAGTCGGGGACGAACAGGCGGCGGGCATCAGCCTGGACATCTGGGCGCGGGCGACCTGCGGTGCTATCCCTCAGCAGATCCTGGACGCCGAAGTGCAGCGTCAGCGATCGGACGCGCAGGGGCGGGTGCAGGTGCTGTTTGCCCAGGGGGTGCAGCTGTACTACGCCGACAAGATCGATGCAGCGGCGGACTGCCTGGCGGCAGCCAGCCAGCTGGCGGTCTGCTCGCGCGTCCAGAACGTCTACACGCAGTCGTGCCAGGTCTGGCTGTTGACCTGCCGGCGCCGGCAGGTCGAGGAGAGTGCGCAGTGGACGCCGCACCGCCGCCGGGCACAGCTGCGCAGCGCCGAAACGCTGGCGCGCGACGTGCTGAAAGCCGCGCGCTCATTCCCCTGCGATCTGCCCCACGCCTGGCGCGAGTGTGCCTACCTGGCGGCGCTGCGCGGCCGGTCGCGGAAAGCACGCCGCCTGATTGACAAGAGCCTGCGTCTGGCGGAACGGCAGGAAGCGCGGTTCGAATACGCCCAGTCCCTCCTGGCACGCGGCCGGCTCGGCCAGGCACTTGGGTGGCCCGGCGCACAGCAGCAGATGGCGGAGGCCCAGGTCCTGCTGGAGGCGTTCACCACGCACGCGGCCAGCCAGCGGCGCGCCGAGTCCGCTGCCCGCGCGTCGGCCACGCTGTCGCTGGTCGATCGCTTCGGCACCGTGCTCGATTCGGGACGGAAGATCGCCGCCGCGCTGTCGCCGCACGTCGTGTTCGAGGAAGTGCGCCGCGCGGCGCTGCACCTGCTGCGCGGTGAACACTGCCTGCTGCTGCAGGTCCGCCAGGATGCCGAGACGCTCCAGATCACGCCGCAGGACGCACCGGACGCGCCGTTCCACCGGGCGATGGTGGAGCGGGCGATCCGGGAAGGACGCTCGGTGGCCGCCGGTGAAACGCGGGGGATGCCGGCTGCCGGGCCCGCCGCGGCGCCGCAGGAAGGGTCGTCCATCTGCGTGCCGATCTTCCAGCGCGGGCGCCCGGTCGCGTGCGTCTACGTCACACACGGGCATGTCCGCGGGCTGTTCGGGCCGGACGAGGAACGCCTGGCCGACTTCATCGCCGCGATCTCCGGCGCGGCGCTGGAGAATGCCGAATGGTTCCAGGAACTGCAGCGGCTCAATGAAACACTCGAACAACGCGTCGCCGACCGGACGGCCGCGGCTGAAATGCGGACGCAGCAGTTGGCCGAGACGAACGCGGAACTGGAACGCATTGCGCAGGAGCTGCT
>DAISIS010000294.1:0-7164 GCA_036821925.1 Pirellulaceae bacterium | reverse complement strand
AGCTGGTCGCTTACTGGATCGCCGGCATCGATTGCATGAACGGCACCGCCCTGTGGTCGTCGCAGATCTTCCCGCCGCGTGCGCACGGGTCCGGGGCAGCACCGCTGGCCAAGCAGATCATGAGCGGGCATGACGGGCGGGTCGGCGAACTCTCGCAGCCGGAACGTGATCTGTTGTTCGCCTGGATCGACACCAACGGCGTGTACCACGGCACCTGGGACCGGACGGCGAGCGGGTGCGCGATTCAGAACTGGAGTGCCATGCAGAAAGCGCTGACCGAAGAAATGCGCGCTGCGGGGTGCCTCGAGTGTCACGGGCAGAACGGGCAACTGGCCTACTTTGAAAACGATTGGGTGAACCTGGAACACCCGGAATACAGCCGCCTGCTGCGCGCGCCGCTGGCGGATCACGGCCGGGGGCACGGCCTGGCCTGGTGTCGCGAGCGCCGCGTGACACCCGATCGGCAGCGGATTCATCTGTTGTGGGATGGCTATGCGCACGCGGTGCAGCCGCCCGAAGCGTTTGCGCGCCATGAGCGGGTGCTGCCCCAACGCGACGGAGAGCCGGTAGTGACTTTTGCCTCCGTCAACGATCCCGCGTACCAGGCCCTGTTGCGCATCATTCGCGATGCGCGGGAAGCCGCGCTCGCCGTGCCACGCGTCGATATGCCGGGCGCTGACGTCATCGCCGGAACCTGCCGCCAGTTCTGCCCGCCGCTGCCGGACAGCCGCCCACTGGCACTCAGCGCGGCGCTGCTCGACGGGAGCGGGGTGCAACTGAGCTGGCCACAGTCGGCCGGCGCCATCGGCCTGTTGTTTGAACTGCACCGGTCGCCGACGGCAGGTTTCGTGCCGGACGCCTCCACACGCATCGCGCAGCCCCCCCTCTTCAGACTGACCGATTGGCAGGCGCCGCCGGGGACGCAGCACTATGCCGTCGTGAGCGTGTCGGGCGAACACCGCAGTGAACCGAGCTATGCGTCCATCGAGGTGCCCGTCGACGCCCCGCCGGCTGCGCCTGCCGACGTACGTGTCGTGGCCACCTCCGGTGTGGTGCGCCTGGATTGGACAGCGCCACCAGGGGCTCTTGCCGGCTACCACGTGTACCGGCGTGGTGCGGACGGCACGGAGTTCGCCCGGCTGACCGAAGAACCGGTGCGGCGCAGCGATTTCTCGGATCTGCAGGCCGTGCCGGAGCAGCGGTATACCTATGTCGTGCGCGCGGTCAGCCGGCGCGAGACGCTGGGGGAGGCGTCGCACGAGGTGGAGGCCACGGCAGAGACGGTCCTGCCACCGGTATGCACGGTGGTGCTGCACCCCGAGCCGCGGGCCGAACTGCTCGGCCACGGCGCACTGCCTGGCAGTCTGCACGCCGGTGCGGCCATCGCGGAAGATGCGGTGGACCTGCGTCAGGGCGGATACGTGACGATCCCGCACGCCGACTGCTTTGATCTGACACAGCCACTGACCGTCGCATGCCGCGTGAAATTCGAGCAACCGGGGACGATGCCGGTCGTGCTCAGCTGCGGCGCGTGGAATCAAGCCGGCTGGTTCATCCAGCGGCTGGGTAACACCTGGCGATGGCACGTGGGCGGCGTCGACTGCGATGGTGGCACCCCCGCGATCGGACAGTGGATCCACCTTGTGGGGACCTTTGACGGTCGACGGCTGCAGCTGTTCCAGGACGGCACGCTCGTGGCCGAACGGGCCGGGGCCTGCCAGCTGGCCCCCTGGCCTGGCGACCTGCATATCGGGCAGTACAGCGGTGGGCCGGGGCCGGCCTACCAGGTTGCCGGCCAGGTCAAGGACATCCAGATCTATCACCGGCCGCTGGACGAGTACGAAGCGCAGGCGCTCGTGAAGGACTAAACGAGACGAAAACCGGTCGCGGCCAGCCCCTCACGCCCGCAGTCCCTTTAGATCCGGTTCGAGACGCTCGGTGCAGGCGAGCAGTTGCCGCCACGTGATTTCGCCTTGGCTGTAGCCCGCCTTGCGCGCCATCACGGCCAGCAGGTTCGAACGCGCGGAAGCGGCCGCGGTTTCGTTCGCATACTGCCCGGTCGCGACGAACTGGTGGAACTCCACAATGTTCGTCACGGCACCGGTCGTGTAGAGCGCCCCGGTATTGCCACCCTCGTACGGCTTCTGCCCCCGGATCCAGACGTCCCCGAAGTAGTCCGTGTCGATCACGCCGTCGGCGCCGAATACGCGACAGCGAATCTCGTCCTTGACCCCCGGAATCGTCTGGATGGCGGTGAAGGAGATGATGAAACCATCGGGATACTCGAAGTTCACCGCGAAGTGATCCCAGATGGTGTTCTCGGCCCGCAGCGACCGGCCGCCCGTTCCCCAAGCTCGCACCGGCTCCGCATTGGCGATCCAGGACGCGACGTCCAGTGAATGGATGGCCTGCTCCACCACGAAATCGCCCGACAGGGCCAGCACATGGTACCAATTGCCCGGCTGTTCCTCGACCGAGGCCGGGGCCGGCCCGCGACTGCCGCCGGACCACGGATAGTGCGCTTCACCCAACACCAGCTTGCCAATATCCCCGGCATGCACGCGCCGCACGGCCTCGCGATACAGTTCGTTGGCGCGCGTCTGAAAGTCCACCAGGAATACCAGCTTGTTCTCGGTCGCCTGTTTGCCCGATTCCGCGATCGACAGGCAGCCGGGGACGTCCACCGCAATCGGTTTGGCCAGAAACACGTGCTTGCCCGCCGCCACGGCTGCCGCCGCCTGCTCCGGATGGAAATACGGCGGTGTCTCGATCACCACGGCATCGAGTTGGCCATCGAGCAGTTGCTTGTAGCCGGACAGGCCGCTGTAACGACGCGCTGCATCAATCTTCAGCTGGTCGCCGGTCGCGTTAGCCCGGTCCGGGTAATAGTCCGCGCAGGCCACCCACTGGTACTTGCCCGTATCCTGGAACAGCTTGGCAATCCAGTTGCCGCGGCCGCCGCAGCCAATCAGGCCGAGCGCGAGCTTCTCGTTGGCCTGGTAGCCCTTAACCAGAGAAGGAGCCGCGATGAGCAGGCCAGCCGCCGCTCCGGCACTGGCTACAAAGCTGCGGCGATTCACCCCTGTATTGCGATCGCACCTGTCGCCCGTCATCATCCAACCTCCGGTGAGAAGAGATTCATGCAAGACCTGTAAACCAGAGTATCCGCTGGGTCCGTCCATCGCAATCACGGGCCCCGCTGCGTCTGGAATCCGTCCGCCACCCCGCCACCCGCGGCTCGGGTTGGCGGCCTGCTGCCATTCCACTATGGTGTCACCACGGCGGGACGCGAGCGACCCGGGCGGGACCGGGCTCGCCGGTCCCTGGCAGGGCGCCCCGCGGCCCAGACCTGACCGGAGTACCCATGAGCTTTGCGTGGCACTATCCGCTGTACCTGATCCCGCTCGACGGGGGCTATGTGTCCGTGGTCGGCGCACAGCCTGATGTGTCACTCGCTCACCATCTGGCGGTCTTCACGTCCGAAGACCTGGCGATGTCGTTCATGCAGCACTGTGCGATACTCGGCGCCCCCCGGCCGCTGCGCAATGCCCGGGAATTCGGCTGGTTGCTCCAGAGCCTGCAGCACCCGGTCACACAGGTCGCCTTCGACCCGCAGCCTGACTCCGCCCACGTGACCAGTCGCTGGACCGCCGCAGTGGAAGACCTGCTCCAACGCCATCTGGTGCCCGACAACTCGCCGTGGAACTACCCCGTGTTCGTGGTGCGCCAGCAGCGAGGGTATGCGTCGATCCTGGGCCAGTCACCCGACGGCGTGCGGTGGACCGCGCTCGGGCTGTTCACCGTGCGGGGGAAAGCGGAGGCCTATCTGCAGGCGTCGCACGCAGAGGGCACCATCTGTGAACTGGGCGAAGTGGCTGAAGTGTGTGCGCTGCTGCGCGAGGTGGCCGCGGCGGCAACGGCTGTAGCACTGGACCCCACCATCAGCGAGGGACGCCACTCGGCTGCCCACTGCTTCTCGATTCAGACGCTGCTCGACCGGTACCTGACCACCAGTTCCTGAGAACGCGACCGCACCGGCCGGATGACGCCGCAGCACCTTCTCAGGTGGCCTGGCGAGCTGCGGTTTGCCGCAAGTCCGGCACCCTGTGCGCCGGCTGGGCGAGGCGTGCCAAAACGCAACTTACACTTGGGTACGACGATACTACGCCCGGCATGGCACGCTGCACATTCTGACGCTGACAGGGGACGGGGTCGTATGGGCGACGAGTTGCAGCAGGTGCCGCCGCGCTGGCCGGCCCTCGCGCGATCGCTGCCGCCCTCACACTGACTGCCACGGGGAGCACCGGAGCTATGGCTCACACCGGAAACGCCGCACCGCTGAATCCTGAACACATGCTTCAGGAGATCAGATCGAGCGTGCAGGCTCGTGACGCCATCAAGGTCCGGCTGGTACTGGACCACCTCGGTGGTGTGGAGCGGAAGGTCCAGCACCTGTTGATCTACGAGCTGTTGCGGGCCGATGCGGAATTCACGGTCCCGCAGCTGAACCGCCTGGTCACGAGCTATCCGGAGCTGAGTGCGACCCTGCCGGTGATTCGCGAAACGCTGATCTCCCAGTTGATTGCCCACCCGGACCTGCTCCTGTGCCAGCTGCGCAACCCCTCCATCACCGACAGACGCGTCCTGATCCAGCTGGCCGGGGAGTTGCGGCTGGAGGCAGCCGTTCCGGCGCTGATCGGCGTGTTGGGCGAAACCGACGAACGGGAGACGATTGGGAGCGTGCTTGCCGCGTTGGGTGCGATTGGCGGCCCACAGGTTCTCAACACGTTGACTGAGTATCTATATTCGTCCGACCGCGAGCTGACGACGCAGGCGATTCACGCCCTGCACCAGCTCAGAACACCGGAGGCGATGACCTGGCTTGCCGAGCGCATGGGCACGGACAACGAGCTGGACCTGCTGATTCTGGGGATCTTCGCCGAGGTCCAGGACGACATTTCGCTCGAGAAGCTCACCGACGCCTTGCGTTCCCCGCACACGAAGATGCGTGTGTTTGCGAAGGAGCAGCTGGTGCGTATCGGCCTGCGGGCGGTCCCGATCCTGCTGGCGAACCTGAGCGACACGAACGCCGATTTCGTGATTCACACACTCAATGTGTTGGGTGCGATCGGGGATGCCCAGGCGGTGACGCCGATCCGCCGGCTGCTGTCTGCCGAACCACCGGATGCCAACGTGCGGTTTGCGGCGTACGAGGCGCTGGCGCAGCTGCCGCTCGCCAAGGGCGCCTTCGCGCTGGCCGCCGGGTTGACCGATCCGGAAGACCATGTGTGTGTAGCGGCGGCGCGTGCCATCGACCGGAATCTGAACGATGTGCTGGTGGCAGGCGTGCGGAACCTGGTGCGCAGCGAGAGCGACGAAGCGCGGCATATTGCCAAGATCATCGTCCACGCGCAGGTGGAGGACTTGTTCCTCAGCCTGGTCGGCGACGACACGTTCCAGCGGCTTGCGCTACGATGCCTGCCGCACACGCATCCGGACGTACGGGAGTTCCACGCCAGGCTGCTGCAGCGGCATGGCTACGATGAGTTTGCGGCGCGCGCGGCGGACTGCCACACGGCCGGCACGGCGCAACAGCGGCTGCGTGTCTGTGCGGTGGACGACTCGCGCGTGGTGCTCAACATCTACCGGGCCACGCTGCATGAACTGGGATTTGAACCGGTGCTGTTCGAGTTCCCGGCCAGTGCCCTCGAGTGGCTGCAGGACGAGAAGCCGGCCCTGGTACTGACCGACCTGAACATGCCTGTCATGTCCGGCCTGGAACTGGCGAGCAGAATCCGCCAGTGGTATTCCGCGGCCGAATTGCCCGTTGTGCTCGTCACCACGCAGAGCGACGTGCAGGCGGGCGAAGCGGTCGCAGAGGCCGGCATCAACGAGGTGCTCGGCAAGCCGTTTGACGCCCCGGCTCTCCAGGCTGTGCTCCATCGCCACCTCGGGCTCTGCCCGGTCGGATAGGACTCCGGCCCGGCTTGCCCGGACGCCCGGCAGGCAGAGCAGTAGCATCAGTGCGTTGCGCACGACAGTTTCAGATTGTCGATATAGAAGACCGTCCGAGCGTCCGCGTTGCTGATGAAGCCGACCCACGTCAACCGATGGAACTGCGGGCTGCCAAACGCCAGCTCCGCAAACGTGCGCGGCGGCTGGCCGGGCACCGTCACGGTCAGCGTCCAGCTGTTTGCCTGGTCCGCTCCGAGCGCGGCGGCGATTTCGAAGTGGACGAACTCCCCGGCCGGGATCTCCAGCAACGTCTGGCCATGCACCTGCAGCTGTCCCTGCTGGACCCACAGCGACGGTCCCACCAGATACGACGGCTGCGACCAGTCCCGCCACTCGTGATACATCACGGCGCCCTCTTCCACACGCAGGTCAAACGCACAGCGGGCGGTACCATCTTCATACTGGGGGGTGTAGACAACGTGCGGATCGAACACATGCTGCAACCCCGGGGCGTCCACCACGCGCAGACTGTGCCGGCCGCCGGCCGCGGCCGCGTCACTGACCGCCACGGCATCCCCTTTTTGTTCGACGTTCACCTGCGCATCGTCCGGTGCGGCATCCACAGGTGTCAATTCGAAGTCGTCGTCGATGGCCAGCGGAGGCACTGGTGGTGGCTCCGGTGCGAATTCGAGCGGCGGATAGGTGAACGTGCGCGGCAGTGCGGTCCAGGCTTCGTCGCCATACAGGCCGGCCTGCGTAAAATCAAACGGCTGGAACCCGAGCTGCGTCACGGCCGGTGAGTCGGGCGGCAGCCGGAAGTCCAACTGGGCGGTGTCCACGAACTTCGGATCGGCGATCAGGGAGCCCGCATCGAGCCCCCGCTCCTGCCGTTGGGCGAGCGTCTGCCCCTGGAAATCGACCGGCTGGCCGGCTGTGTTCCAGTACAGGTTGTTGCGCATCGTCACGCGCTCGTCATTCAAGGTGCCGGCCGCCACCAGGGGCCCCTCGTTCCAGGTCACGATGTTGCGTTCGAAGATGAACGAGACATGGTCCTCCACGCGCGAACGCTGGATCTGGCCGTCCATGCTGAAGGCCAGAATATTGTTGCGCACGACATTCTCCCGCCCATAGTGCTGGTGATATGTGCCCGTCTTGACGTGGTGGACCAGGTTGTTTTCCAGCACGATGCCGGAGCTGCCCTCGTCGTTG
>DAISIS010000293.1:0-7176 GCA_036821925.1 Pirellulaceae bacterium | reverse complement strand
GAGAGCCGGTTGGGCACGCCCGAGTTGAGTGTGCGGATGAGCAGCGCGTACTCGCTCCCCTCCAGACCGTGCTCTGGTGTCGGGACGACGGTGAGTTTGTCCGGATAGCCGCGTTCAGGACCTTCGAACCAGCGCTTGTTGGTGGAATACCCCAGCGGATACCGCGATTGATGGTCTTGTTCGTCGGAGCTCTTGAGTCCCTTCTGGACGAACTTCCATTCTGGGTCTTCAAACGTGTCGCCGACATAGTCGATGTGCGTGCCCGTGCCCGGGACCACGCGCTGCGCGTCGGCGCCGCGCACCTCCATGCCTATCGACAAAGTGACCACCAATACCAGGAGCAGTGTGCGTTTCATGGGACCGCCTCAAACCAGATGCTGGGAACAAGGATGCCGTGTCCGAGGCGTCGGAACGGCACCGAGATGTGCGCTACGGGAAAGTATCGGACCGTGACCGGAAGCGCGGTTACACAACCTTGCCGATTGCAGCGGATTTGTCGCGCTGCCGACCACCCCGCCACGGCCGACCACACGGAAAAACACTGCCTGCGTCGTGCGGTGAGCCCGACTGGGGCGACCTGGTAAGTCGCGCAGGGTGGCGAGGCTTGTCGTTGCGCGTACCTGTGGTAGACTTAGCCCGAGTCGTCTGCGGCATGGTGCACCGTGCACTGTGCCAGTCCGGCCAGCCTGCCCGGGGTGTGTGGCAAGCTGCGGGGCAGGACGCACGGAGGGATGGCCGAGCGGTTTAAGGCACAGGTCTTGAAAACCTGCGTGGGGTTACACTCCACCGTGGGTTCGAATCCCACTCCCTCCGCTGGTTGAGATGACGCTGTGGTGCCGAGCGGTGCGAGCGGGTGCGGCAGCCACTCTGTTCGATGACAAGTGGATGCTGACGGTGCAGTCGGCGGGCATCGCGCCAGGCAACGCCATGGGATCCCGCCATACACAGGACGAATCCGACGCACACGCTCTACACTGCTTACGCCGCAGGCGTTATACCCCCGAGCCCAGGGTCAGCGGCGCAGCCGCGCCACCCTGGGTTTCGGACCGCGCTGGTGAGCGTACGCCGCAGGCGTTCTACAACACGGCGTCATGGCAACGTGCCGTGCGTGGTCATTTGTGAAAGCCCCTTCGGGGTATCTGTCCGAGCACTCACCGATGACCCGGGGTGCGCCGCTACGCGGCGACCCGTGGGCTGTGGAGTGCAACCGCTTCGCGGTAGAGAAACCGATTGACAGTCAAGGCAAATGCACGCATCAATGGAACAGATTTCGCGGCGACGACCAATGCATTCTCTTCTGGCCTTTCACCTCCCCCGGGCTACGATGGAATCGCCGCGTTGCGGCTCAGGACGACAGTGCGCAGGTCACGAATATGAGTCGCGATAGTCGGTCGAGACCTGCCTCGCAGATCGGATCGCTCCGCGACGGAACTGAACGCGAATCCGTCGGCGGGGCAGCTTGTGACGCCGCCGCCGCGCGAGTTTCGCTCCCGCCGCTCGGGGCAGCTCACAGTCCCAGCCGATAGCGTTTGGCGCGTTCCACGACGGCCGCATCGCTGCTCGTGGCAGCGACCTTATCCAGGATGGGGCCGATCGTGTCCATGTTGGGATGGCGCAGCTCGCGGTGGTGGGCCAGGTCGACGATCGTGGCGCAGGCGGGCTGGGCGAGCGCGGGGTCATCCAGGTACTCGGCGACCCAGCGGACGCAGTCCAGAGTGCGTACGGTGGCCGCGCGGGAGATGATCAGGGCGCGGTCTTCCGTTTCGTGTGCCTGCTGCATGATCTGCTGCAATTGCGCCAGCGTCGCGTCAGGCGCCCGGTCGCTGGGCAGGGTGATGACGCGCACGAAGGCGCGGAGCGCCCACCGGGCATGACGTTTGTCGCGCGCGTGGCTGGCGACATTCAGCAGCTGATCGGCGACCCCCGCGTCAGGCCAGTTGCACAGGGCACGCACGGCAGCTTCCTGCGCATTCTTGTCCGACGCGTCGAGATGCGACTCGATGATCTGCCGGGCCCGGACGCCGCCGAGCCGTCCCAGGAGTGGCAGGCTGAGCAGCTTGTGGGCATCGTCAGCGCTGTCCCACGCCTGCAGGACAGGTGCCGCCCGATCCTGGTCGGCCGGCTGCTTGTCGCAGACGATGGCGATCGTCTTCTCGACTTCATCCCGATGCGTCCCGGGCTGGGTCTGATACAGCAGCTGCATCAGCCGTGGAATGTCATACTCGTCCGGATCGGCGATGCTCCGCAGCCCGTCGAGGGCCGGTGCGTTGGCGGCCGGGTCGGGCTGAGCCGCGATGGCGATCAGCGGATCGATCGCCTCGTAGTACTTGAGTTCCTTGAGCACGCTGATGACCGCCCCGCGGATGTCCGGGCGGTCGAGCGCGGCCAGGATCGCCGGCCCGACCACATCGCGCGGCATGCGGGCCAGCGCCTGCTGGGCGACTGCCGCCACCTGTTCGTCTGCCGCCAGGCGGTCGATCAGTGTGGGGATGGTGGACGGGTCGTGCAGGGCGCCGAGGCAGCGCAGGCCGGCCAGCTGCACGGCCGGCACGTCGCTGTTGACCATCTCCAGCAGGAACGGCAGCACGTGCTGGCTCCGGCGGCTGGCCAGGACCTCGATCAACACGACGGCACTGGTTTCCGGCAGGCTGGCGACCTGCCGGCTGAGTTCCTCGAGCGTTGCGTCGGGCAGCTCGGACAGGTGCGCTGCCGCCACCTGCTGCGCCAGCGGGTCGTTGCCGACAAACCAGCTGCGGATGGTGTCGGCCGCGGCGGCCGGATCCAGACGCAGCAGGCCTTCCAGCGCGGCCCGCCGCGTGGCCGGCTGCTGCTGCGCATCGCTCAGCTGGGTCCACAGAGCGGCGGCCTCCGCGCGCTGCCCCTGGTGTGCCCGGGCGGCCGCGACGCGCACGAGGCACTGGGCCCAGACGTCGGACCACGGCTTCTGCTGGTCCGCTTGCGACTGCAGCCACGCCAGGGCCTGCTCGTCGGCGATGTTGGCCAGCGCCCGCAGGGCGGCGTGCGCCACGAGCTCGTCGGGCGCTGCGGCCAGCTGTATCAGTCGCGGCACGCAGCCGCTGTCCTGGCGGGCGCCCAGCGCGTGGATCGCGCCGACCAGGGCCGCACCCTGCAGCTCGTCGAGCGCCGTGCGGAGCGCCGCCAGCGACTCCGGGCCGGGAATGGCGGCGATGGCCAGCAGTGCCATCTGCCAGGTGTCGGGGGCCGGGAGCAGCTGTGCCAGCTGCGGGACCTCCGCCGCCGTGCCGACCTGCCGCAGCTGGAGGCAGAGGAACTGCTTGGCGGCCAGTGTCGTGTCGGGCTGGCTCAGCAGCTGGGCGCAGCGCGCGGCGATCTCGGCCCGGCGCTGCGGCGTCTGCATCGCCTCGATCACACTGCGTTCGATGGCCAACTGGCCTGCCAGATCCTGACCGTACTCATAGTGCGGCAGCGCCTCCCACGCCTGTTCCAGCGAGGGCTGGGCGTGTGCCCACCCTGCGCTCAAGCCGATGACTGCCATGCTGATGCACAGGTAATTCGCGATGCGGCCCATCCGAGTATCTCCAGTTGCTGCGGTTGCACTTCCACGAATGCCGTCGGCCGGGCGCCGCTCGCGGGCCCAGCCCGTCGCGCGGCGCGGAATCCGACACAGGCTGTCGGGCAGCGTTCTAGCCGATCATGCTCCACGGACTGCGCAGGGCGCGGTCGCGCATGGCATTGGCCAGATCGTCGTCGACGAAGGTCTGCTGCTGCGGGTCCCAGGTCACTTTGCGGCCGAGCCGCAGGGCGATGTCGGACACGTTGCCGAGCGTGCTGGCCGCATGCCCGGACTCGACCGGCGACACGGGGTTCTGCCGCGTGCGGATGGAGCGGAAGAAGTCGGCCGTGTGCGCCGTGTACGCATCGTCGTGCAGCGGGCTGACGTGCAGGTGCGTGTCCTGCGGCTTGAGCTGCACGGTCAGCAGCGACGCCGGCTCGGCCCAGATGCCCTCGCGGTTGACGTGCACCCAGCCTTCGTCCCCCTCGAAGCGGCAGCCGTGCCGGTTCGGGTTGTCGTCGTTGCTGTAGTCCATCTTCAGGCCGCTCTCCCAGCGCAGCTCCAGGTGCCACGACATCCACGTGTCGGTCATGCCTTCGGCCGGCAGCTCGCCGCTGCCTTCCGCTTCGAACCGTTGGTCGAACACTTCCGGGCAGCCCCAGCCGGCGATGTCGAGGTAGTGCACGCCCCAGTTCGTGATGAAGCCGGCGCAGTAGTGCGAGATCATGTACATGGCGAGCCATTCGCAGCGTTTGGTGTCGAACGGCAGGAACGGCGCGGGGCCGGTCCACAGGTCGTAGTCGAACCCGGGGGGCGGCGCGCAAGGGGGCTCGGCCGGGTAGCTCGTGCCGCCCGGAGCGCCGACGCGA
Organism: Pirellulaceae bacterium; assembly: GCA_036821925.1. Classification (GTDB taxonomy): domain Bacteria; phylum Planctomycetota; class Planctomycetia; order Pirellulales; family Pirellulaceae; genus JAAYDI01. Next base: position 2,772 of record DAISIS010000293.1, on the reverse strand, counting down.
ATGGTGTGCACCCGGCCCAGGTAGCCGGCGATCGCCAGTTCGCAGGCCTGCCGGAAATGCGGCGAGCTGCGCTGCTGCGTGCCGGTCTGGAACACGCAGTTGTACTGCCGCACCAGGTCGCAGATGCGGCGGCCCTGGTCGATCCAGCGGGTGATCGGCTTTTCGCCGTAGAGGTCCTTGCCGGCGGCGATCACGTGGCTGTAGGCCACGCCGTGCCAGTGATCGGGGACGCAGCCCCAGACCGCGTCGATGTCGTCCCGGGCGATGACGTCGCGGAAGTCGTTGTAGATTTCGCAGCCGTGGAACTGCTCAGCGCCCAGCCGCTGGGCGTAGAACGCGTTCACCTGCTGCTGCGCCAGCTCCGCGCGCGGCCGGCGCGGGTCGGCAATCGCGACCACCTGGTGGTCCGGCAACGGCTCCATGGCGCGCAGCGAGTGGCTGCCCCGATTGCCGACGCCCAGCATGCCGATGGTGATCCGCTCACTTGGGGGCAGCTGCCCGCCGCGTCCCAGGGCGGACGCCGGCACGATCCAGGGGGCCGCCAGCGCGGTGGCAGCGGTGGCCAGGAAGCGGCGCCGCGAGGTGCCGGCGCCGGCCGAGCCCGCAGTGGCGGGCCGGCGGTCCCGGGTGGCGGGCGGCTGGGGGTCAGCGCAAAACGTACTGCGACATCCGTCGCCGGGCTGATATGCGTTCATGGTTCCTCACTCACAGCAGGGACTTCAGATGGTCGAGACTCCGCTTGGCTTGCTCGATCGTGCCGCACTCGACCGACAGCACGATATCGCGCGGCGCCTGGCGGCAGATGTCGATGACGCGCCGCCAGTCGATCACGCCGTCGCCACAGGCGCAGCCGACCGGCGTGCCGGTCACCTTGCCACGCTCCGAATCCGAATGCGCGACGCTGATGTCCTTGGCGTGCAGGTGCACCAGGCGCCCGGCGACACGTTCCAGCCAGCTGTAGGGGTCCTGGCCGGCCAGGTACGCGTTGCCCGTATCGAGGTTGATGCCGATCGACGGCGACGGGACCAGGTTGTAGATGCGGTCCAGGCCGTCGGGAGTCTGGGAATACTGGGCGTGGCATTCCAGTCCGATCAGCACGCCGTGCCGTTCGGCCACGAACAGGGCCTCCCGCAGCGTGTACTTGATCAGCACGAAGTCTTCTGCTTCGGTCGTCCACGGGGCCTTGATCCCCTCGTCGGTGTTCACGACCGGCGCGCCGCACTCCGCGGCGAAGCGGACGGCCAGCTTGAGATACTCGCCGTGATAGTCGGGGCGTCCCAGGGGCCCGTGCGCCTGGAGGCCGGAGATCTTCAGGCCGCGCTGGTCGCACATCTCCTTCATGGCCAGCGGATCGTTGAACAACGAAAACGTGTGATAGTAGCCTGCCTCGCTCATCAACTCCCGCCCGAAGTGCACCATGGGCTCGACGTACTCGTAGCCCATGTCGGCGGCCTGATCGAGCCCCCACTCGAACGGCTTGTCGTGGTGGCGGGTGGCTTCCAGGTTCATGCCAATGTGTAACTGACCCATGTCGATCTCCTGTGGTGCGATGCCGTCAGCGCCCTGCAACTCCCCCATCGTTATCCACCAGGCGGCCGGCTGTCAATCAACCCGCGGGAAAATAGCCGCCGCGCTGGCTTGACCGCGGCCGGTGCGCACGCGATGATCGGCCGAGTCCGACGCGCGCGCCGGCCTGGCGCGCGGTGCCGGGTCCGGCCACGCACGGTTCCAGCCAGGAGGTACGCAGTATGACGGCGCATCGCGAGACGCTCACCAGCCGCGACCGTGTCCTAGCGGCGCTGGAACACCGCCCGCCGGACCGCGTGCCACTGGACCTCGGCGGAAATCAGACGGGGATCCACCGCCTGGCTTACGAGGAACTCCTCGCGCGTCTGGGGTGGCAGGAAGAGATCGAGATCATGGACGCGGTGCAGCAGCTGGCGCGGCCGAGCGAAGCGGTGCTGGAACGCCTGCGCATCGACACGCGTTACATCCATGCCGGAGCGGCCGCCGATTACTGCGGGGACATCGTGACGCAGCAACGGGATGGGCGCCGCTGGCACGATCTGATCGACGAGTGGGGCGTGCGCTGGTCGATGCCCGACGACGCCCCCCTGTATATGGATATCACGCATCATCCGCTGGCCGACGCCACGCTGGCCGACATGCTCGACTATCCGGCCCCGCGCGGCGACGATCCGGGTCGGTTCGTCGGCCTGCGCCAGCGCGCTCTGCAGATCCGCCAGGAGACCCCCTATGCGCTGATCAGCGGCATCTGTGGCGTCATCTATGAGACGTGCTGGTACCTGCGCGGCCTGGAACGCTGGTTCCTGGATATGCTCGAACAGCCGCAGTTCTGCGAGGCGTTGTTGGACCGGACGCTGCAGTACTGGCTCGACTGGAGCGCAGCGTTTCTGCACGAGGTGGGCGACCTGGTGGACGTGATCATGATCGGCGACGACCTGGCGGGCCAGCGGGGGCCGCTGTTCCAGCCGCAGTTCTACCGCGCGGTGGTCAAGCCGCGCCAGCAGCGGCTCGTGCAGTTCATCAAGTCGCAGACGCGCGCGCGGGTCTGGTACCATACCTGCGGCAGCTGCGGGGTGTATATCCCCGATCTGCTGGACGTCGGCATCGATGCGCTCAACCCCGTGCAGATCAGCGCCGCCGACATGGACCCGGCCACGCTCAAAGCCACCTACGGCCGGCAACTGACGTCCTGGGGAGCCGCCATCGACGCGCAGCACGTGCTGCCCCACGCCGCCCCGGCCACCG
>DAISIS010000292.1:0-7224 GCA_036821925.1 Pirellulaceae bacterium | reverse complement strand
GGTCGAGATCGTGGATCATCAGGTCCAGCACAATACTGACGTCGGTCGAACGGAACGTGTAGGTCCCGTCGCGCACCGCCTCGATGTACTGCGGGCCTGCCAGTTCGCCCACGACTGCGTTCCAGGCCGGATTAAAGCGTTCGACATGGCCCACCTGCAGCACGAGACGGTGCCGGCGCGCCAGGGCGATCAGGCGGTTCGCCTCCGCCACCGTCCTGGTGATGGGCTTTTCGACCAGCACGTGGATGCCGGCGCTCAACAGCCGTTCCGCCACCTCGTGGTGATGGGCGGTGGGGGTCGCGACGACAGCGGCGTCGACGCGATCGATCAGTTCATCGATGTGGGGCCAGGCGGGCACCGCACATTCGGCGGCCACACGCTCCCGCGCGGCCAGCGCGGGGTCCACGACACCTGCCAGCAGTACGCTGTCCAGGGACTTGAGCAGACGCGCATGGATGGTGCCCAGATGGCCGCATCCCACCACAGCTACACGAAGTCGGTTCACGCCGCTTTCCTCCGGTCGCGGCCGCGACCGTGCCGGCCTTCGGCCTGGACCTGCATTTCACTTAACAAGTAATTCACCACGGGCACCAGCCGCCCGTTGGCACGCAGGATTTCCCGGGCATGGTCCAAGCCCACCCGGGCGCGATACAGCAGCCGGTGCGCTTCGGCCAGAGCGCGGATGTCGTCGGCCGAGAAGTCGTTGCGTTTGAGCGCTACGACGTTGATGCATCGCGGCCGCGCAGGTTGCCCGTCGAGCAGCATGAAGGGGGGCACGTCGTGAATTACCCGACTCATTCCCGTCACGAACGCGTAGGCGCCGATCGTGGCGAAATGGTGCACGGCGCTCGCGCCCGCGATGGTCACATGATGCCCGACGTGCACGTGGCCGCCGAGCAGTACGCCGTTGGCCATCACCACGTGGTCGCCGACTTTGCAGTCGTGCGCGATGTGCGAACAGGCCATGAAGAAGCCGTGGCTGCCCACCTGGGTCACCCCATCCTCTTTTTCCGTGGCCCGGTTGACGGTCACGCACTCGCGAAACACGTTGCAGTCGCCGATCACCACCTGTGTCGGGCTGCCCCGATAACTCAGATCCTGCGGTTCGCCGCCGATCACGACACCGGGATGGAACTGGTTGTGCTGGCCAATCGTGACATGCCCCGTGACGGTCACGCTGTTGACCAGCCGGGTGCCGCGTCCAATGGTGACGTCGGGACCGACGACACAGAAGGGCCCGATTTCGACATCGTCATCAATGACCGCCCGCGGATCGACGACCGCGTGCTCGGCAACGATGGTGGCCATGGTCCGAACTCCCACCGAGTATGGTCAGCGAAGGTTTCCGATACGCGCCGCCGCGTCAGGCAACGCGGCACCGGCAGCGCCCCACGCGCTCCTGCAACAGCAACTCCTGAATCAGCTGAGCATTCAGCCGGTGCCCGCTCCGGTAGGCGGTGATGCGGCCCTGGATGTCGCAGCCGGCCAGGGCCAGGTCTCCGACCAGGTCCAACGTCTTGTGCCGCACGCATTCGTCGGGGAAACGCAACGCGTTGCCCACCGGTCCCTGCTGGTCAAAGACGAGCAGATCGTGGCAGGTGACACGCTGGCCCAGCCCCTGCTGCCGCAGCCACTCCGCCTCCTCCTGCAGCATGAAGGTGCGGGCGCCTGCCAGCTCGGTGCAGAACGTCTGCGGTGTGAGGCACAGGTCCAGCGTCTGCCGGCCGATGGGGCTCTGCGCGCCGGATTCCAGTTCATAGTCCAGTTCGTAGTGCAGACGGAGCGTGCCGGCCGGTTCCGGACTGGCTTCCACCCAGCAGCGGTCGCTCCCGACGCGCATCGTGCGGGTGACCACCAGCGTCTCGCGCAGCGCCGGCTGCGCGACCCGCTCGGTCGCCGAGAGCGCCGCGACGAACGGCAGGCTTGAGCCGTCGCAGCCAGGCATCTCAGGGCGGTCCACCCAGACCTCGCAGTTGTCGATCTGCAGCCCGGCCAGGCTGGCCATCACATGCTCGACCATCTCGACTTCTGCGCCGTCGGCCGCCAGCGTCGTGCGGCGGGGAATTTCAACCCGCTGGCCCACGACGGCCGGTATGCGGCAGAGTTCGCGGAGATCGGACCGCACAAACACGACGCCCGCGTCGGGAGGGGCGGGGCGAAACTCGACCCGCACGTCCAGGCCGCTCCAGTAGCCATAGCCAGCCACGCAAACGGGCTCGGCGATCGTATGCTGTTGGCGAAGTGAGTATCTCAATGGGTGCCAGTCATGCAAACGGGGGTGGAGAGGTACACGCACACACGCAGCCAGCTGCGTCAGCGCTGGACGCCGCGCGGAATCGCTGGCGGCCGCTGCGTGACTCCCGGATCCGCCTGCGGAGCTGGTGCACCGGCGCCCTTGTTGAGCGAATCGATGATATGCTGTGTGATGTCCAGCTTGTCCTGGTAGACGACCTCCCGCAGCAGCGCGGCCTGCACCTCCTGAGGCTTCGACGCGTCGATCGGGTTCCGATCGAAACGCAGCACCAGCTGGATGCCGTAGGTGCGGCAGAACCTGTCGATGTGCTGTTGGATCTCCTGATAGGCTTCGAAGTGGATCTGCGACTGCTGCTCCAGGAACTCGCGGCTCTTCTGCCGCGCCTTGACGGCGGCGTCCGCCTGCGTCGACGCCAGCTCCTTCTCCTTGACGGCGTAGTCGGGTGTGCCCGGGTTGAGTGACTTGAGGACTTCGGCCAGCGACTCGAGCTTCTGCTTGGTGGTCCGCATCTCGGCGTCCACCGACTCGGCCTGCGTCTTCAACTGCTCCAGCTGCGCCTTGAGCCGCTGGTGAGATTTGAGCACTTCGTTCAGATCGATCACGGCCACGGCGGTGCCGCTGGGGCGGGCCGCGTTCTGCGCGAGCACCGACCTGGTCCCAAGACAGATCGTCAAAGTGGCGGCCACGATCGCGGCCCGAGAGAGAAATGTCGTCACGGTGAGCACTCCTTGCCTGTTTTGTGGTCACGCATGGACCAGCGACGCAACTTCCGTGAAGCGCCGTTGCTGGGTCGACCATCGGGGAACAGACCCGAGGGCCGCAAACGCGGGGCGTATTTTGCCGAGAACCGGCATGCGGGTAAAGACCAGTTCGCCCGGGACACGGAAATTCGGGAATGCGGAAATCCGGAAAGGAGGGAATTCAGTCAGGCAGCCAGGCGGGGCCGTGTGCCGACGGCCGTCGGGCCCGGCCGACCGAGCAGCTGCGGCAGGACACAGGGCCCGTGCGGTGCCCCTGGCCCCCGCCTTACCGCGGGTCGCCCAGAACGACGGTGAGCGGGACCTCCCCACTCTGGCGGCGCACGACCACCGCCACCGCCTCGCCGGGCCGATGGCCGCGCAGCGCCTGATCCAGATCGCCGAACGAGCGGATCTCTGTGCTGCCGAACCGGACCAGCACATCGGCCGGCCGGAGGCCGCCCTGCTCGGCCGGGCTGCCCGGCGCAACTCGCAGCAGCGTCACCCCTTCCGCCGCCCCGCTGTTGTTGGTCACACAGCCCAGGTAGGGACGCGCCGGGCTGCGGCCGCCGCGCTGGGCGGGAGCCGTCTCCCGATACGTCGGACGCTGGGGGACGCTGTCGAGCCGATCGACGATGTCGGTGACGAAATCGGTCACCCTCAGCAGGCCCTCGATGTTGAGTTTCTCCACGTCGTCCGTCGGCCGGTGGTAGTCCGGGTGGTCGTTGGTATAGAAGAAGAGCACCGGCACCTGCTGGCCGTAGAACGATGCGTGATCGCTCGGGCCGCGGCCGCTGGGCATCCGGGCGAGCGTGAACTGGTAGGTGGTGTTGAACTCGTCGAGCAACGCGTCAAACTCCGCGGCGCTGCCGGTTCCCCCGATCGTCAGTTTGCCTTCCCGCAGCCGGCCGATCATGTCCAGGTTGACCATCGCCACGGTGGTGTCGAGCGGAAACAGCGGGGCACGGACATAGTGCGCGCTGCCCAGCAGCCCCAGTTCTTCGCCCGAGAAGGCCACGAACACCAGCCGCCGCCGCGCCGCCTCGTCCTGGGAGGCCAGCCGCCGCGCAATCTCGATGATGCCCGCGACGCCCGACGCATTGTCGTCCGCCCCGTTGTAGATCTCCCCCTGATCGCGCGCCGGGCCCCGTCCCAGGTGATCGTAGTGGGCGCCGATCACAATCGTCTCGTCGGCCAGCGTCCCCGTCCCGTCCAGCACGCCCACCACATTCTTCAGTTCCTGGTCGACGGCCACAACGCTCGACTGGCACTCGGCCGTCCACCCCTCCAACACGCGGCTCTGTGGCGCCGGGCCGCGGTCGATCTGCTGCTCGAGCGATTCCAAATCCGTGCCCAGCGCGCGTTGCACAATCGGGTCCCAGACGCTCCGGCGCGCGAAGAACACGGGAATTGTCGGACCGTCGAGCGGCCCCCCGGCGTCTCGGAAATCCGGGAGCTCGTCGGCGTCCGCCTCCGCCGCCTGCCGCAGTTGGACCACCGTCTGGGACAGTGCGGCCAGCTCCGTCTGGCTCTGCCGCACCGTTTCGTCAGACCACGTCGCACGCCGGCTGAATTCGTCCACCGCCGCCGTCAGCTTGTCCACCGCCTGCCGCCACGATTCGTGCTGCTCGGCGCGGCGCTGCGCAAGGTCGTACGCGTCAGCGACAATCACCACCGCGGCCGCTCCATGGACCCGCGCGTTCTCGACCTTCTGGCGAAACGAGGCATGCTCCGACGGCTGCAGGCCGTTGAACACGCTCGCCGCATCACCTTGCTGAGGTTCCTTGCGGAGCATCAGGACGATCCGGCCCCGCACGTCGAGCCCGGCGTAGTCGTCGTAGTTCCAGTCGGGCGCCGTGATGCCGTAGCCGACGAACACCAGGGGACCGCTGGCCGTCCGGGAACCGCCGATGGCCAGCGTCTTGAAGTCCTGGCCTGCGACGCAGTCGATGTCATGCAGCGTCCCGTCTTCGCTCGGGCCCCGCAGCACCAGACGGTTCTCTTCCGGCGGGCCCAGTTCGGGCGGACCCGGGACGCGGAACACCTGGAACGCTGCACCAGCGCACACATCGGTCCGCAGCCCGACGCCGCCGAACTGGTCGGCAATATACTGGGCGGCGGCGTCCAGACCCCGCGTTCCCGCTCCCCGCCCTTCCATCGCGTCGGCGGCCAGCACGCGCGCCGTCTCGAGCAGCCGGGCGGCCGACAACTCGTTCTTCTCGCCCGCCTGTACCCACGCGCCGCTGGCGAGCGGCAGCACCAGCAGCAGGGTGGCAGGCACGGCGCGCAGCGCCCAACTCCACCGGCGATCGGGAACGCGGCGACACGACAACCGTCTGACTGCAGATTGCTGTAACTCCATGAGGGCCTGCCTTTACGCCCGGCACTGATGTCTCCGGGGCCTGTGCCCCACCGTCCCCGCCCACCCGGATTCTCCGGGGCCAGACCGCGACCGTCAAGCAGTCGCGGCAGGGTCCGGCAGCGGGGTGGATGCGCGGGCCTGCGCGTCCTAGGGCGCGTACTTGGGCGTGCCGAACGACCAGGCATGTTCGGCGGTGAACTCGAGAGCCGCCCAGGGCTCGGGCACTCCTCCCCAGCTGGTGTAAATGATGCCGAGCGCCCGCGGGTTGTGTTTGTGCTGCTCGTAGAGCTCGGCCCAGCGCCAGGCGTTGGGAATGCGGAACCACGGGGAGCCGGTCGTGGCGAAACCCAGCTCCATGAAGTAGGCCACCGACTGATCCAGCTGCACATCCATGTCGTCGGTGTCGTACCACCACACGTTGATGATGATGTCGCGGGGCAGCAGCTTCGCCGCCTCCGACGTGTCGAGATGCGGGCCGTTCTGATAGGGATTGAGGGCATCGTCCCACACCATGATGCGGAGGTTGGGGTTGGCCGCCTTCGCCGAGTCGTAGATGCGTTTGATGGCGTCGGCAAACAGCTGGGCATTCGACAGATTCCGATCCGCGCACCGCTGGTCCCGGTTGAAGAACCGCGGTTCGTCATGTCCGATGTGCAGATAGTTGGGGTGCAGTTTCTGAACAACACTGGCGATGGACTTCCGCATGAACTCGTCGTAGAGCGGTTCAGACGGACAACAGGTGACGTCGTCCAGGGTGGCCTGATTGAAGGTGAGCAGCACTGTGTCGCCGTTCTGGATGCGGCTGTTACCCGTGAGGGTGACCTGCAGAGGAGCGTCGGACGTGAAGGGGTAACGCAGCTCGGGAACCTCCAGCGTGTAGTCGCGCCCGGCTTCGTAGACGGTGCCGCCGTCCTCACGCTCGACCTTCACCTGCGCACGGTCTGTGACCACCACATTCGTCAGCGGATTGGGGCTTTGCACCGGCACTGACTCGATGGCGTCAAACCAGGCCGTGCCCACGGCATCCTGCAGCCGCACATAGATACAGATGCGTTCGAATCCCGCGCGGAATGCCAAATCCTCGGCCTCCAGCGCGCCGCCCGGACGCGAGGGCTGCCGACCGCTCGTGTCAATGACGACACTGCTTTCCTGCCAGTCCGTGGTCCCCGTGACATGCACGTTGTTCTGGCCGATCAGCGCCCCGGCACCGTCCGCGTTGATGCCGTACACTTCCAGATACGCGCCGTCACCCTCCACATCCCGGGTCTTGATTCTGCATTTGACGCGGTAGTGGGCGTTGGCCTGGGCTGCCAGTTCCTGCCAGACCCGCACCGTCCCCTTGTTTGCCAGGGTCAGCCGCAGCGCATGACCGCCGGCGGCATCGTCGCAGGCGATCACCTGCGCCTCGTCCGCGGTAGAGGGGTTCCAGTGTTCGTAGCTGGTCTCCAACGTCCAGGCGTCTGACCCGGCTTGAAACGACGCGTTGGCGATGGTGAGCGGCGGGGGGAGGGGTGGATTGGGCGCGTGCACCCGCCCGTCACGCACCGGGAAGGCCATACGCTGCACCAGTCTCGCCTCCACAGCGCGCGGCTCCCGCTCCAACACAGAATACCCCCAGCCCAGGCTCTGCAACTCCGGCACAAAGTCGATGAAGTTGGCGCGGCACCGCTCCGCAAGGCGCTGAAACCGCGCGCAGGTTTCCGGGTTGTCCAAGTCATAGAGTCGGCTGTCTTCGAGCAGCAGCAGATTCAGCTTCAACGCCACAAACTGGTCCAAACGCGTTTCGGCCTGCTCCACATTGGGGACATAGGTGCCGCCCACCTGCTGGTCGGGCCAGTCGGTGATCGTGACGCACGGGACGCCCTCCTCGG
>DAISIS010000291.1:0-7233 GCA_036821925.1 Pirellulaceae bacterium | reverse complement strand
CCCGGCATCTGCACGGTCGAGAGCAGGGAATCCAGCCCCCCCAACTCCGCGGTCGGGACCGGTAATCCGATCACAGGCAGAGTCGTGTGGGCGGCCACCACACCCGCCAGATGCGCCGCGCCGCCGGCGGCCGCGATGAGGACCTTCAAACCGCGCTGGCGCGCCGTCGCTGCATACTCCTGCACCACGGCCGGCGTCCGATGGGCGCTCATCACCCGCACCTCCGACGCGACGTCGAATTCCTCCAACGCCGCGCGCGCCCCGCGGATCCTCGGCCAATCACTGTCGCTGCCCATGACGATGCCGACCAGCGGCCGTCGTGAATGCGTCATGCGTCTGTAGCTCCTGTTCCGGTTCTTCAACTTCCGGCACGCAGCACCAGCACGAGCGTCACAAGCAACACGACGCCCAGCACCACCAGAGACGCGACGAGCGTCACAAGGCGGGTACGCGAGTCGGGGTGGGACGGCGCACGATAGCGCTCGACCGCATGGCGAGCGCCGGCGACCGCGAAGCTCTCGTCAGCAACGGCCAGCGCTGGTGGGGAGGCCGGCAAGGCGAGATCCGGACCTTCCAGCGCCGGGAATACGGGACCGGCCGACCTCCAGTCGGGCCACCCTTCCCGCCACACCAGCGCATCGGCGCTCACCCGCCCTTCCGTGAGCCAGCGGCGCATGATCTTTCCGTCGGCCGGTCCGAACTGACCGCCCGTGGGCGGTCGCACGTACCAGACGGCACCCGGCGCTTCCGCGATCGGATCGTGCCCGGACGATGTGAGCACCTGCGAACCGGCGCGATGTTCGGTGTCTGCGGGATCGGCAGCGGTGCGGGCGGCGTCCGGCGTCACGGCCGCCGGCACCGGCGGTCGGCCGCCGGCAGCGGAAGCTGCCGCGCTGGCTCCCGCCCGCCGCTCGTCCTGTCCCGCCGCCTCGTCCGACGGATCCTGGCTGGTGAGCGGTATGCGCACTTTTGCACCGCACTTCGGGCACACACCCCGCTTGCCCGCCAGGAACGCCTTCACGTGCAGTTTCTTGTCACATGCATGGCAGCGAAACTTGATTCCCATGGGATCCATTATAAAAGGGAATCAGGGCTTGTGAAGCCAGACGGCTCCTTGCGTCCACGTGCCGCGGCGACTATACCAACATACCGCTGCACCGCCGCCGCGTGGGCCGACTTGGGTGCCGCGTTCCCCCCGCACCGGACCGCACACTGCCATGGATTCTGCCGCTCGACCCGCCGATGACACACCGGAAGGACCGCTCGAAGTGGCCCTGATCGGAGACCTCACCGAACACGAGTCCGACTGCTATGACAAGCTGCTGGGCGTCGCCCCTGGCTCCCCCTGCACGCTGTATATCAACTCCCCGGGTGGCAGCGCCTACACGGCGATCTCCCTCATGACCTTGATCCGGTTGCGGAGCCTGCACGTGACGGGGGTCGTGACCGGCGAGTGTTCGTCGGCGGCCCTGTGGCCGCTGGCGGCTTGCGTTCGCCGCCTGGTCACGCCGTACAGCGTCCTGCTGTTTCACCCGATGAAATGGCAGAGTGAGGAGCATGTGCAGCTGGATGAAGCGGCCGAGTGGGCCCGGCACTTCGCGCGGCTGGAACAGGACATGGACCGCCTGCTGGCCCAGCAGTTGGGCCTGCCGTACGAACAGCTGCAGGCCTGGATGCGTCCCGGTCGGTATGTCTCCGGACCGGAGTTCGCGCAGGCGGGCCTCGCCGAACTGATCGATCTCGAAGCGCTGCCCTGTGACCTCCAACCATGAACTCCCGCCGCAAGTCGACACGCCGCGAATTCCTCACCGGCGAAGCCGCCCGCGACGCCCTGGCCGGGTTGTCGAGCGGCGCAGGCCCGGGCGGCGACGAGTCGTGGAGCCCGGCCAGCGGCGCACAGCGTTCGGCACAGGACTACCTGCTCCAGCTCGGACGTCGCGCCATGGCCTGTGAGTTCCAGGTGTATCTCAACGCCGGCCAGCACGCCGGCGCGGTCGAAGCCGCGACCGAAGCCCTGGATCTCGTCCAGCACCTGGAAGACCAGCTGTCAGTGTTCCGGCCGGAGAGCGACGTGAGTGCGATCAATCGCCAGGCCGGCGACCGGCCGTGCCGCGTCGAATCCCGCCTGTTCGCCCTGCTCTGCCGCTGCGCCGACTGGAACCAGGCGACCGGCGGCGCCTACGACATCACCGCCGCTCCGCTGGTCAAGATCTGGGGATTCCACACACGCAGCGGACGCTTTCCCACCGCCGACCAGGTGCGGGAGGCCATGCAGCGCAGCGGCAGCCGGCACCTGACGCTCGATCGCGACCAGCAGACGGTGCGTTTCGACCGGCCGGGTATGGAGTTGAATCTCGGCAGCGTCGGGAAGGGATACGCGCTGGACCGTTGCGCGGAGGTCCTCGCGGCGGCCGGGGTGCAGGACTTCCTGATCCATGGAGGGCACAGCAGCATCCTGGCCCGTGGCGCACGCGATCCGGGCGGCGCTCCGCCCGGGTGGAGCATTGCCCTGCGCCATCCGCTGCGCGCCGAGCGGCGACTCGCCGAACTGCAGGTGCGCGGCGGCGGGGTCGGCACGTCCGGCTCCGGCCAGCAGTTCTTCTACCATCGCGGTCGACGCTACGGTCACGTGCTGGATCCGCGTTCCGGCAGGCCGGCCGAAGGGGTGCTGTCCGCCACCGTGCTGGCGTCCGATGCGGCCGAAGCCGACGCACTGTCCACAGCCTTCTTCGTGCTCGGGGTCGACGCCACGCGCGCATACTGCGAAACACGACGGGACCTGGGCGTCGTGTTCGTGCTCCCCGGCACACGGGCCGGAACGGTGGCGATTGAGACGATCCACGTGGCCGAACAACTCCGCGTCCTCGACGAGGGAGCGGTCGACGAAACGCCGACCCACCGCGGGGCCGGCGATTGACGCCGGACAGAACAAGAACACCAAATCCGGGACGCACGCCGTACTTAATCCCACCACCAGGCGTCGGGCGGCAGATTCGCACCTGCCGGAGTGGCGGAGGCGTGGGCCGCGTCCAGCAGACCGTAGTCGTCCACATCGATCGCCTCGGTTCGGACCAGCCCGCGCGGATCCACCGCAACTCCCCCACTCACACCTGCGAAGAAGCGACTCCGGCTGACAGTCACCGCATTCACCACACTCTCTACCTGCCTCAGCGGCGGTCCGAGCGCCAGCTGATATCCGTCCGGCGCGGCGAAGTGCGTCAGGTGCCAGTCCAGCTGTCCGGGCAGATCATGCGACACGATCACCCCGGCGACCAGCGCCAGGTCGAAGATGTTCTTCAGTTCGGCATAGACCGGATACTTGGCCGCCAGGATTGCGAAATGCCTGGTGAAGCTGCGCGCGAACTGGCCGGTCAGCTCGTCGGACTCACCCGTGTGGATCCGCGCGCCGTCTGCCGCCAGCCGCTCGTTCTCGCTCAACACCTTCACCCCGGCCCCGTCCAGCTGGAAGGCGTTCCGAGCCGGCGTCGTGCGGATCCCGTCGTAGTTCAACGTGAACCACCAACGCAACACGTTCAGCGCCGGGGGCGGATCCCCCGCACGCCTGACCGCATCCAGATAACTGGTCACCCCCAGTGTGCCATCCTCCAATCCCATGCCGACCAGCTTCATGCGGTAGTCGGCCTCCACGAGCACCCGTGCCGTGCGCGTCCGCGCATCAATGCCCCAGACCTCGATGTCCTGCGTGCCGAGCGCGGACCGCAGTTCGCTCAGCCACTGGTCGCGCTGCGACGGCTTGACCGAACGGTCCTTCCAGGCCGCCACGAACTGTTGCGTGGCCGCCAGACGCTCCTGCCGCGGCTTGATCGCGCAGCCGAACTGGCCCTGCGCGCTGAGCGCGTTGCGCAACACCACGACCAGATCGTCCAGCTGCAGCACCGGAATCCCGGTGTCCACGTTGACGACACGTCCCTCCTCATCCGTCCGCCAGTCGCCGGCAGGACCGGCCAGCACGATGTCGCCCGTCTGCGGATAGACGAACAAGTACTTGATCCGATACACGCCCGCCAGCGCGCGCATGGCCCCGTCCGGCGGCAGCCCGAACGCATGCCGCAGCTGCAGCTGCTTCTCCAGACGCACCAGCGACACCTTGCGCAGGTCCGCCGCCCTGCGGACCGCGCGGTTGCCGGTATCCGCCAGCGCCGCGTGGCGCGCCATCTCGAGCGGCCAGACGTCGCGCAAGGGCGCCAACCGCTGCATGATGCCCGACGCATCCACGTAGACCCCGGTCGGAAACGGTTCGACCGCGCCCGCCCCGCCCGTCTCCTCCCAGTTGTCGGGGGCGATGGTCGTCGTGATCAGATTGATGAGCGTGTCGAAATCGGCCATCGCGGCACCGCCGGCCGCACCGGGAACCCGCTCGGCCAGCGATCCCACGGCATCCCGTCGCGCCACGTCACCCTGGATTTTCGCGAGCGTCTGCCAGGAGGCCTGGCGTGCCCCGAGTTCCGCTTGACGCACCGCAATCCGCCCCAGCCACCGATCGCGGTCCCCCGCATCCGCCAGGGCGTCCACCGCCTGCAGAGCCGGACCGAACTCGCCCGCCTGCAGATACCCTTCCACATCCACCTGCGGGTCCCGGGCCTGCGCCCCCCCGCCCGACAGCAACCAGATCACGGCCAGCGCCGCCAGGACACACCCGGTCCATCCGCGCCCTGCCACATCTGCCAGACAACGATGCATGGATCAACTCCCTATCTCCCCACCCCTGGCCTGTCTTCAACATCGCAGAGAGAAAGGACGACTGTCAAGCAAAACGAACAGAGCCCCTAACCACTCGATCAGGGGCTCTGTGAACGTATCTGCGTACGGCACGCACCGGCCCGTGTGTGGGCCGAGTGCCCATGCCCATGCCAAAAACGTTGCGTTAGTTGCAGCCACAGCTGGGCTCTGCGCCACAAGCCGGCTCGCAGGAGACGGTCTCGCAGCAGACGGCAGCGCGGCAGGCGCGCTTGGCAGCGCAGCGTGCGCGAAGACGCTCGAGCAGACCGCAGCGATCCGGAACGCAGCAGGGATCACAAGCCGCTTCACAAGCGGGCTCGGCACCACAAGCGGGCTCTGCGCCACAAGCGGGCTCAGCACCACAAGCGGGCTCAGCACCACAAGCGGGCTCGCAGCAATCGGGCTCGCAGCAAGCGGCCGCACGGCAGGCACGCTTGGCAGCGCACTTGGCACGCAGGCGGGCCAACAGGCCCACACGCGGCTCGCAGCATGGATCGCAGCACGCGGCTTCGGCACCACAAGCGGGCTCGGCGCCACAAGCGGGCTCACAGCAGGTGACTTCGCAGCAAGCGCGTTTGGCAGCGCACTTGGCACGCAGGCGGTCCAGCAGGCCCACACGCGGCGCGCAGCACGGATCACAGCACGCGGCCGCTTCACACCCACAGGCGGGCTCGGCCACCTCACAACCACAACACGGGTCCGCCGCACAGCGACCGAACAGACCGGCCTTCGCACTCGAAGTGCTGATCAAACAGAACAGGCCGACCGCCAACAGGGCGGGGACAAACATACGAATCTTCATTGGGAGGGCTCCTCGATCCAGAAACACGTGTAACGTTGACACTCGAACTTTGCGTGGCCGCCGGCCCCGCGTTTGCATTCCTGGGCGGCGGCCCGACGCTGGCTCTGGCAAAAACTCAGCAAGCCCGACTTGCCGAAGTTATGAACACGTATCGTCTGCGAAACCTTCCATGCTTAACCAAACACCGCATTCACCCGAAACAGACATCTCTTACGCGTTCGGAATTTCTTGCCGCGCTGATTATAGCGGTTGTGTCGGCTGTATGGCCAGCGGCTGGGGGGCCTAGCGATTCGTTCAATTTTCCCATTTGTGCCGCCGATGATTCCCATAACAGCATCGGTCAGGTCTGCGCTTCCCATTTGCAGGCCACCCCCCGTCAGCCGGATTCCGCAGGCTGGCTGGGTCGACACCGAGCCTGACCCAGACACCGCAACAGAAGGATGGACCCGATGAAACGTGCGTTGCTATTCGTGGCGTTTGTGTGCCTGGTGAGTCTAGGCTGCCAAACGCACTGCCGTATGGCCGACCGGAAATGCCAGAAATGCGGTCCGGTTTTCGGGCGTGCTCAATTCGCTCGCAGCGGTGCCGGGTGCAACACGGCTGGATCACCCGACTATGTGCCATACATACCCAAGGACTACTACAATCAGATGGAGCCGGCCGGCCCGCCGAC
The DNA here is from genome assembly GCA_036821925.1 of Pirellulaceae bacterium. GTDB lineage: Bacteria > Planctomycetota > Planctomycetia > Pirellulales > Pirellulaceae > JAAYDI01. Next base: position 1,018 of record DAISIS010000291.1, on the reverse strand, counting down.
TGCCGCTTACGCCTACCCGTACTACACGGTACGTGGACCGCGGGACTTCTTTCTGAACCAGCCGTCGACCATCGGGTATTGACGGTGGGAAGTTCTGTTCGCCGGGGGGTGGGGTAACCGGGGTATAGCGGCCTAGCCGGTGAATCGGCGTACGATGAGCGTGATATTCTGGCCGCCGAATCCAAAGCTGTTATTCAGCGCGACGTCGCATGGAGCTTCGCGCGCCACATTCGGCACGTAATTCAGATCACAATCAGGATCTGGATTCTCGTAATTGATAGTGGGGGGCAGGACCTGATCGCGAATTGCCATGAGGCACACGATCAGTTCGGTGACTCCGGCGGCCGCGATCAGATGGCCCATCATGCTCTTGGTGCTAGAGATCGGCACCTCGTAGGCGCGCTGACCGAAGACTTCCTTGCAGGCAACGGTTTCCACACGGTCGTTCACAGAGGTGCTGGTACCATGCGCGTTGACGTAGTGGACGTCGGAGGCGTCAAGTGAGGCATCGGCCAGGGCCATGCGCATACAGGCGATCGCTCCGCGACCCTGGGGGTGGATGTCGGTGATGCGATAGGCATCTGCGGTGGCTCCGTACCCGACGATTTCACCGTAGATGGTGGCTCCCCGCCGTTTGGCCCGGTCGAGTTCTTCGAGCACGACCATGGCGGAGCCTTCGCCGATCACGAAGCCATCGCGCAGGCGGTCGAAGGGGCGGGAGGCCCGCGTCGGTTCGTCATTGCGGCGGGACAGGGCGGTGAGCAGGTTGAAACCGGTCACGCCGAGGGGGTGGATCATGCTGTGGGTGCCCCCAGAGAGCATGACATCTGCATCGCCACGCCGGATGATCTCGGTGGCCTCGCCTACGGCCTGACTGCTGGCAGCGCAGGCGGTGAGGCAGTTGAAATTGGGCCCGCGCGCGTCGAACATGGCGGCCACGTGGCCGGCCGGCATATTCGGCTCCTGTTCGAGTTCGATGGCCGGATTGAGCAGTTCCAGTCCGCGTTGAATGAAGCGT
>DAISIS010000290.1:0-7260 GCA_036821925.1 Pirellulaceae bacterium | reverse complement strand
GCGGTTCGAGCGATTCACTCCTTGGGAGCTGAGGGAGTTGTGGCGGTTCCCAGGCCAGGCGCAGCCGATTCGTCACACAGAAGGGACCGGGGACTACCTGTATCTGGGAGAAGTGTTTCCGACGGTGCGGGTCCCCGCGACGCTGGCCGGTCTGGCGGCTTCAGAGGGCTGGCAGGTCTGGACGTGCCTGGAGCGGGGAAGTGATCCGGCCACTCCCCGGTTCACGCGCAACGGGAGCGGGGAACTCGAGTTCGGCTGGCGCGATGATGCGCCGCCGGCGGACATCGCGTGGCAACAGCGGTGGATCGAGGAAGGGAAGATCCAGCCAGCCGAGGCGTGCTTCGTGCCGCGGGACGTCGATTCCGGAAATCCGGTCTACCTCCACCGCGGATCCGTCGCGTGGAACGCATTCCGCAAGCAGTGGATCATGATCGCCGGCCAACGGGGAGGCACATCAGCGCTGGGAGAAATCTGGTACGCGGAGGCACCTGCGCCGACTGGCCCCTGGCGCTACGCCAAGAAGATTGTGAGCCACGAGCAGTACAGCTGCTACAATCCGGTCCATCACCCATTCCTGGATCAAGACGGCGGACGCGTCATTTTCTTCGAAGGCACGTACTCGGCCTCCTTCTCGGGCAATCCGGCCCCGACGCCGCGCTACGACTACAACCAGATCATGTACCGGCTGGAACTCGACAATCCTCAACTCGCGCCATCTCAGACAGAGCGCTAGCCGATTTCCACCCGGAGCTGTTGGTTCTCCGCAAGCTGCAGGTCGGTCGCGAATTCGATCACCAGGCGCTGCTGGTCCCAGCGACAGGTCGCATCGATGGGGTGGGCGTCGACCGTGACCTGGACCCGTCGGGGTTGGGCCGGCACCGCCAGCGCCACGGTCCGCAGGGCGAGGGTGCCCCAGCGCACGGTGAGTTCCGCGGTCGTGGTTCCGCCGGCCGACTGCTGCTCAAACGTGCCCCAGCCGGCTGCCGATGTGAAGGCCGCTTTGAAGTGTTCGGGGGACAGGCGTGGCGCGAAGCCGATATGCCGGCGTGGCCCGTGGTACTCGAATCCGCAGGCGGCCAGGAACACACCGTAGCTGGCCATCGACCGTGCGTAGTGATCGCCACACTCGACCTCATTCCACGGATTGCGCCGGCGGGGGTGGTAGCGGTCGTGCACGGCGCGGGTGACCGCCAGCCCTTCCTGCACCAGGCCTTCCCAGATCATGTGGCCCGCCACCTGGTACTCGAAGCCGTTCATGCACTCGTTGAAGTACCCGGCGGCCCAGTTCGGCCCCTGGCCGGCAGCTTGCTCGTAGCTCCAGTCGCTGCGCGGAAACGTGCACATCAGCAGTCCCGCTTCACCCGGCATCGCATACCAGCGCCCGGGCTTGTGCGCGTCGCGGTACGGACCGACGTCGGGGGTGAAATTGTAGCGCCACAGCGACTTCAGCGCCGCCAGCGTTTCCTGCTCCGGCAACACGCGGCCCAGGTGCACCTGCCAGGCCCACGATTGCCCCAGCACCTGATCGATCTCACAGCCGGTGCCCGAGTTGATGGCATCCAGGTGGCGGGGATCCACCCGGTTGACGAAGTATTCCCCATCGAACAACTGCTCGACAATGAACTTCTGGCCGCGCTGGAAGATCTCGCGACAAGTCGCGGCGAAGGCACTGTCGCCCATCTCGTCCGCCATCGCGGCAGCTGCGCGCAGCGCTGCAATGTACATGCCACTCAGCCAGGCGACGGGGCCGTACCAGTCTGCATCCAGCGTGTTGTGCTGGTTGCTCTCCATGATGCCGTTGGCATCGGCGTCCTTGTCGATCAGGCACTGGACGGCCCGTTTAATCTGCGGCCAGTTGCGTTTCAGGAACGTGTCGTCGGCCGACATCTGATGCTCGCGGTAGCTGCGCAGGATGCAGCCCGCCTGCCCGTCAATCGCCAACCCGGCTCCTTCGGCGCGGAACCGGATGAGGCCGGTGTCCGGGTCGAAGGCGATCCCGAAGTCCGTGCGTTCGCGCAGGTCCCGTTCGAGGGCGGGAAACAACCGCGCCACCGCCTGCGCGTACTGCCACACGTGCGTGCACGTGCCCGGGCAGCAGCCGACTCCTTCCCAGCCGTAAAAGCGGCCGCTGGCGAACCGGTGGCAGGTCGACGTGGCGAGCGTGGAGACGTTGAGGAACGTGCGGTCCAGGAACCAGTAGGGCAGCGTCGAGTCGTACCAGGTGTCGCGCCACAAGCGTGTCTGGCGGTGCAGCGCGGGGAAGTGGGCGGCCACATAGTCGACCACTGCGGCCGCGTGCGGGAAGCGGGTGGCATAGTACCGGCCCGTATCGCGCACCCCTTCGACGCGATCATTGGGGAAGTGCCACGCCACCACGAACGTGGCGGTCGTCTCCGCGCCGGCCGCCAACTGCTCGCTGCGGGCCAGCCCACCCCGCACCGGCTGCCCGAACGGCTTCGTGCACTCGTCCGTGTCTGCACCCCGGCTGAACAACTCCGCCGGAATCTCGCGGGGCGGCAGCGCGGCCACTCCCCGATCGCCGGGGCGGGGGTCGAGCAGTGCCAGCGCCAGCGTGCCGAAATCGTGGCGTTCCTCGAACTGCACCGGCGCCTCGATCGGCTTGTCAGTCAGCACGATCTGGCCGATCCCGATGTTGCCCCAGCCCCCCTGCTGATTGTCCACGATCTGCAGCCGGGCCGGCTTGCCCTGCAGATGCCGGACATCGAACTGGTCGAGCCGCATGCGATTGTCATTGCGTCCGGTGGCGCTGAGCGCGACGGCGTCGTCCACCAGCAGATTCAGGCAGGTCGTACCAGTGTGGCTCCCCCCCCCAATCCAGAATGTGATGTAATCGCGCTCGATCACGAACTCACCGCTCGTGAGGGTGCCCACCTGGTTGTCCTTCTCCTCGACGCTGCCCCCCGGCGCTGTGGCGTGCGAGTTGGCAACGCGGTCGCCCGGCCCGCCGACATCTCCCTGGTAGGCGGGAATCTCCGCCTTGCGGATCGGCCCGGCCCCAAACGACGCGCCGGTTGCCGTCCAGCTGTCGTAGGTGTCCCGGTCCCAGTCTTCGAAAACCACCTCCTCGCGCGCCGCGTCGCGCTCGGCCGGCGGAGGCGCGGTGGCGGAGCATTCCAGACGCAGCGCGTCGGCCGTCCGCACGATCTTGTTCTGCCGGCTGCCGAGGCCGGCCTGCGCCGTGTGCAGACATACGGCGTTCTCGAGCCAGCCAGCCAGTTCCACGTCCAGCGCTGTGTCGCTCGTGTTCTTGACCGAAAACCGCATGACCGTCACCGGCAGGCTCGAATCGGATTCGTTGAGCGGGATGAAAGGGGAGAATGCCTCCAGTTCGACACGCACCGGCAGCGCCGCGTCGCAGTACTCGACCCTGGCTATCGGGTACTCACCGCGGAACCGGATGTCGTGGAAGCCGCGCGCATCGAGCGCGCGCAACTCGCCATTGACCCGGATCGCAAAGCCTTGATCGAGCGGCGCGACAGCGGCCATCGGCTCCGCATAGTGGGCGGCGCCCGTGCCGATATGCTGATTGAAGATGTCCCAGTGCCAGAGCCGGCCGTCCCCCCCCAGATACAGCTGGCCGGCACACGCGCCGCCGACCGGCATACCGATCCATGCCAGTTCCCGCCCGGTGTGCCGCGCCGGCTCGCCACGCTCAAAGAGCGACTTGACCCACTCCGCGCTGAGCCGTTTGTCGGCCGGCACCAGCCGCTCAAAGTCGCTGGCCTGGAACGGTCCCGCCATGGCGCGCCAGGTCGAGAATCCCAGGGCCATGGCCCCGGCACCGGTCAGCCGCAGCAGGTCGCGCCGATGGAGACCGCCACGATACCCACACCGGCTCGCACAGCCCGCTTGTTCTTGCTGGTCGCCCGCCATACTGTTGTTCCCTTCCTGCGAAGTGGTAATTGGTCAGTAGCTGTCGAGTCCCGATCGGACAGTGTGGACAGATCGGACGCCTGTTCTGGCAGTGTGCCGAACGGCGGCCTCAATTCCCGGCGTTGAGCGCGCGCAGATCCTGCGAGGTCGCCAGAGCAATGACGCGGCCCTGCGAACCGACGGCACAGTAGTAGTGGTACACGATCCCGTTGTGCTTCAGCAGCCAGGGTTTGTGCGCGAAGGTCTCGTCCCACGGTTCTGACGGCTCAATCAGGTGCGGCCCCTCCCACTTCGTCCAGTGCGCCAGATCGCGCGAACAGGCGAACGTGTCAAAGGCGTTCGGTTTCCAGAACGCGCCGAAGTAGAACATCACCCACAGGTCGCCCATCCGCACGATCTGCGGATCGCCACTGATGCCGTACTGCTTGTCCTGACCGTTGGCAACCACCGCGTCGTCGCCATATCGAGTCCAGTGGACCAGGTCGCGCGAGACAGCCATGCCGATCTTCTCAAACCCGCTCTTGATCTTGCCGTTGTAATACATCACGAACGGGTACCCCAGCAGCTGGTCCGGGTCGTGGATGATCTGGCTCCTGTATAAGGTCTCCTTTTCGAACGGCCGCGCGTCGGGCTGGTCGCGGGTCAGCACCGGGTTGTCGCCCAGGCGCGTCCAGGGTTCGGGTACAGTGGGGTCGAGCGTCCACGCCATGCCGATCGACAGAGGATCGGTCTCATACCCCTGGAGCGCTCCGCCGACATAGGAGAGCCAGTACTTGCCGTCATACGGCTGCAGCTGGTGGGAACCTTCCCAAGCTGGATCGCACAGGGCAATGCCGCCGGCAGCCTGCCACTGATCCCACCCACCTGCACGAAACGGCAGGATCTTGCCCAGCGGCTGCCACTGCAACAGATCGCCGCTGCGGGCCAGATGGGTTTCGTATCCCACATCGTTCATGCAGATGTACACCATGTACCAGTGGGCACCGTGGCGGAACACGCTGGGACAATCCACCGCCTGGTTGCCCTCGCCTCGCACGACGATACCGTACTTGTACGGCGTCTGCGCCGCTTCATAGACCTGCTGCATCCGCTCCCGAGGGATGCCGGTATCCGCGCAGCGGGCGTTACCGGCGTTATGGGCCAGCACGCACAGCACTGCAACTACGCTCAGCGATGTTCTCACAATCGGGTCAGCTCCTGGTGGTCGAGTGCGGCAGGGCACCGCGACCGGGTCCCTGCAACTCTTATCATCGTGGCCCGTCGGATCAGCTCTGTCCAGCACCTGCCGCCCCGTTCCGAAGATCCCATTTGAGGCCGGGCGTCCCGGCCACCAGGGGTGCCGGTGGCAGCGGCGGGCCGTTTCTGCTGCTACAATGGCGCGTCAAAGGAGCACCATCGATGAATATCATGAATACAACGAGCCATGCGCTGCGGCGCTGTCTGACCGCCTGGGTTGTTCTGCTGTCGGCCACCAACCTGGTCGCAGCGCGCGGCCAGGAACCGGCCGCGGGCAGCGCCGCGCAGCGCTGGACACTCACTACGCGCGACACGACTCTGACGCTCGGCATCGGTGCCGATCAGTCGCTGTGCCTCTGCGAGCTGCGCGGACCCGACGGCTGGAACTGGACCGGGGCCGCCTCGCCGTTCCCCCTGCTGGATCGGATCGCTGTGGCCGGCACTCCGGTCGCGCTGCACTGGACGTACCGTGACGCGGCCATCGACAAGAGCGACGGCCAGAAGATCTCCCTCACATTCACCAACGCCGAACCGGCCATGGAGCTGATGTCGGTGTGGCAGGCGCATGACGGGCCGGGTCCCGTGCGCCACACCATGTTCATCACCAACAGGTCCGGCCAACCGGTGACCATTTACGAGCAGGAGAGCCTGGCCGTGCGTCTGGCGAGCCCGGCCGGCGCGGCGCACGTCTGGTACATCTCGAACGACGCGGGCGTTCCCGACGAGACGGGGGTGTACCGCGACGCGCTGGTCGCCGGCTACCGGAAGGTGCTGCAGATTGCGGAGGGCCAGAATTTCATTCCGTATGCGGTTGTGGACGCCGGCGGCAGCCAGGGCGTGTACATCGGGTGGGAGTGGAGCATCGGCCGCATCGCCCTCGCCTGCGACACGGCGGGAGCCGTGACACTGCAGGCGGGCAACGGCGACGAGTTCAAGACCGACCTGGGGGCGGATGAGACGTTCGAAGTCCCGCCGGGCTTCATCGGCGCGTACCAGGGTGACCTGGACGATGCCGCCAACAGCCTGCACCAGTACCTGTTCAACCACTCCGTGCCCGAGGTGCTGCGCGCCGATCCGACGTTCCCCAAAGTGGAATGGAACGCGTTTGCGGCGACCGGCCAAGGGCAGGGTAGCTGGCAGCCCATCGAGACGAAATACTACCCGCTCATCGACGACATCGCGCCGCTCGGTTTCGAGGAGGTGGTGATCGATATCAACTGGTGGGATGGCGACCAGACGAATCAGCCGCATCCGCCGGTGGGTCACGCGCAGTTCTGGCCCCGCGGCATGCGCGCCGCGTGCGAGTACGCCCACCAGCATGGCATGCGTTTCGGCTTGTACTGGAACTGCAACCCGCCGATGACCACCGCCGAGGGAATGCAGCACCGGAAGGACGACTTCCGGCTGCTCCGCGAGCTGTTCCAGATCGACTACTACCGCACCGACAGCACCGATGGCCGGGTGCTGCAGACGGGCAACTTCGGCCCGGACTGCCGAGCGCACTATGCCGAAGATGTCGGCTACTGGCAGACCAAGGGCTACTACGAAGTCACCGATTGGCTGCTCGCCAACGTGCCGGGGATCTGCTACGAGAACTGCTCGAGCGGCGGCAGCCTCAAGGACTACGGCGTCATGCGCCGCGCCGTGCGGATCCAGAACCAGGACCGCTATTACCCGATCGACGCGCGGCGCGCGTTCTACGATTCGTCCTACGCCTTGCATCCCATGCAGCTCGCCACCCTCTCCGGTTCGTGGTCCGAGTGGCAGGCATCCGGATCGGTATACGAATTCCGTTCTGCATCGCTCGGCGCTCCGTTCTGGCACCCCGACGCCCCCAATGGCGGCAACGGCGGACCGGTGTGGAGCGACGAACAGAAGCAGGCCATCGCGCGCGCCGTCCAGACCTACAAGACGAAGATCCGCCCGCTCGTCAGAGCTGGCCATCTGTACCACATCCTGCCCCGGCCGGATGATAAGGTCTGGGACGGCATCGAATATTTCGATCCGGAAACGAAACGCGGCGCAGTCTATGTCTTCCGGCCCGACAGCCCAGACAATCAGCAGACGATCAAGCTCAAAGGACTGGATACCAACGCGCACTGCTGGCTCTGGTGCGAGGACCACTCGATC
>DAISIS010000289.1:0-7262 GCA_036821925.1 Pirellulaceae bacterium | reverse complement strand
CTGGGAATAATGTGCAGCCGGGCGAGCTGCGGTTCGGCGTCCAGTTGGGCCGTGAACCGCTCCGCGCCGTCGGCGAGCGTCAGGAGGGTGAACTGCCCGGAGGTTTCCAGCACAGCCAGCGCTTCCCGGCCCACCAGCGCACACTGCGCCCCGGCGGAGAATTTGCGCTGCCAGATGTCCTGCTCGGCCCAGGCGTCAAACCAGCGCACGACCAGCTGCTGGTCCACCAGCTGGCAGTGCAGCACGCAGCGCCCGGCGGTGATCCAGCGGTCCTGGCGTGTCCCGACAAAGCGGCGCTCCAGCACCGTGCCGTCCGCCGCACGCAGCACGATGGCCTCGTCCTGATCTGGGGGGGCGAGGAACAGATACTCGTCGTCGCCGAACAGATCCGACCCGGCCGGCGTCCCGCTGCGTGCCCAGATGGTTTCGCCCGTCAGCGGATCGGCGCAGATCAGCTCCTGCAGCTTCTGATAGAAGAACCCGGCCGCGGTGATCGGTCCGATCGAGCCCATGGGGCGCAGGTTTTCTGAGAACACGTAGCGGGTCGGTCCCCACGGTCGCACGATCGCATTGGCCGACGCCTGCAGCGTGCCGCTCGAGGCCAGCCCGCTCGAGAGGTCCTGACGCCACAGCACCACATCATCGCGCACGCTCGCGTCGTAGAGCGCATCGATCGCCATGACGTCGCTGCCCACACACAGGATCACCAGGTGCCCCTCCGCCGCTGCCGCACCCGCCGGCACGTTGACGCTGGGCAGAATCAGCTGGTTGCCGTCCCCGACCTGCACCTGTGTGGTCGGGTTGCCAAAGGCGTCGCGGAAGACCACCAGATTCTGCTGGCGGTTGTAGACCAGCGAGACGTCGGCGGGAAACGGGCCGCCGACGTCGGTCAGCTCGATGCCAAACATGCTGGCGTACGCGGGGAACATGTTGCGCTCCGCCTCCGCGGCCGTCACCTTGCCATACGGCCAACGCAGGCTGGGCGCCAGCGCCTCCTGGAGGGCGGGATCGGCCAGGGCCTCGGCCGCGACCTGCTGGCCGGTCTGCCCGTCACGCACGGGCACATCCGCCCACTGGCGCGCCAGCCGTTTGTAGCAGTCGCCCGCCTCGGGCAGCCGCAGGTGGGCGCGCAGCAGTTCCGCCAGCCAGGCGGTGGCCTGCGCGGCGATCGCCGGATCGCGCGATGCCTGCAGCGGAATCAGGCAGAGTTCCGCGTTGAGCGGCTGTTCCTGGTCGAGCAGCAGGCGGGCCAACTGCAGCTGCGCGCGTTCCCCCAGCGGATGGCGGCCGAAGTAATTGACGAACTGCCGGAGCTCCCGGACCGACGAGCGTTGGCTCAACTCCGCGAACCGCGTCGTTACCGCCGCGTCGATCCGCTGCTTCACCGCCGTGTCCGCGCGGGCCAGTATCTCACCCACATTGACGGCAATCCAGCGATCGCGCCGCACCCGCAGGTCGGCATCGACACGCACCATGTCGGGGCGATCCGAATCGTCGGCCAGCCCTGACCCGGCCCCGTCGAGCGACGCCAGCTTGAGGAAGAATTCCGCCGATTCGTCCAGCGCGCCGGCGGCGCGCAGTCCGACGGCCATCAGCCGGTAGAACTCGGCTCGCTGCGCCGGCTGATCGATGAGCGATTCCAGTTCGGCCGCCAGTTGGCGGTTGGCCTGAAAGCCGCTGCGCATCGCGGACATGAGCGCCTGCACCAGCGACGCGCGGATCGCATCGTCCTGCGGCGCCAGCCGGTAGGCGTGCCGCAACACCTCCACCGCCTCGCCATGGACGCCGTCGTACAGCAGCAGCTCGGCCCGCCGCGTCAGGGCCCAGATGTCGTCCGGGTCGGTCTCGAGGCGGCGCGCGACGTCGGCCCGCAGCGGCTCCGTTTGATAGTAGGCCGCCAGCCAGTCGACGTTCTGCGACACGAGCTGGTCTTTGTAGGCTACCAGGTTCCCCAGCGGCAGACTGGTTTCCACCTCCGACACGATGCTCCCGGTGGCCAGCTCGAATCTGAGCAGCTGGCCAGCTGTCGTCGGCAGGTAATAGGCGTCTCCCGTCCGGATGCCGCGGCCGCTGGGCAGGCCCTGCGGCAGCGGCTGCGTCCACGTGACGGAACCGTCTGCCATGGCGATTGCCTGCACGCGGTCGGCACCCACCATCACCGCCTGGCCCTCGACGACACAGGCCGTGTAGAGCAGACCGTTGCGGGGCTGCGGATCCCACACCGGCTTGCCCGTGACCAGATCCAGGCAGTGCAGCTGGTCGGATTCCACGGGGGTCACGAGCACGCGGCCGTCCGCGATGGTGACCGTGGCGTCGAGCCAGCGCTTGCCGAGCTCCCGGACCGGGGTCGGATAGATGCTGAAGCCGGTGCGCCGGACCGTCGCCGCATGCGCGTATTGATAACCCCACAGCAGAGACCGGGTCGCGATGTCCACGGCCACGACGGCGCCGGCTGACGTGGGACAGACCAGCACGCCGTCCGAAAACGATGGGGAGGCACCCGCTGCCCGCCGGGTGGGATCGTTCATGATTTCGCGCTGATCCACATGCGCCAGCTGCTGAGCCCACTGCAGCTGGCCGGTGGCCGCGTCCAGCACCACGAGCCGAATCTCGCTGTTGATCTCGGCCAGCACGTACAGCTGCCCCATCAGCGGCAGCGGAGCGCCGAGGAAGAACGCGCCGGCCAGTTGCGGTTCGTCGGTGCCATCGACGTCGCCCACGATCCAGCGCAGCTTGCCCTGCGCACGCAGGTCCAGCGCCACCAGCTGGTTCGTTTCGCCCGGTCCGTCCGGGCTCTGCCGTCCCAGCGCCAGCACGCGCGTGGATAGCTCCTGCAGATCGGACGCCAGTCGCCACAGCAGGAAGACCTGTTGCCCGTCACTGCTGATCTGCCCGTAGGGGGCGTCGTCCCAGACACGCTGCGTCAGCTCCAGCGCGTACGGGTCCGGCACCCGACCGTCGGGGCGAAACTGGTCGGATGCCAGCGGATCTTCCTCCGCATCCTCGAACCAGGGGAAATGCCAGATGCGTTTGCCGGACTGCATGTCGACCGCCATCAGCTGCCGCGGCGTGCGGATGACGACCACATCCGACACCACCAGCGGCTGCAGCGTCGGGATGGCGGGGATCCCCTGGTCCCGGAAGCTGTTGCGCTGCTGCCCGATCGTCTCCTCGTCGGTGGGGTGATTGGCGGCCCGCACGCGCCACCGCGCTGTGAGCAAGGGGAAACCGCCCCGGCTCTCCGCGTTGCGCGCCGCGTTGCCGCGGAACAGCACCCACTCGGTCGCCTCCTCCCGCTCGGAGTTCAACAGCGGACCGACCAGCTGCGCCAGCCAGGTCAACGCCTGCTCCTCGTCCTGGAATAGTGACACTTGTGTGTCACCAATTCGGAAGGCCGCCTGCGGAGCGCTGGACTTCAGCTCGACCAGCGTTGCGCGGGCACGGTCCGGCATGCCGGCCATCAGCCAGCAGGTGGCCAGCAACACCGACAGCTCCGGCTCGTACTGCTGCGCCGCCTGCCGGCTGCCAACCAGACGCTCGAACCGCAGCGCGGCGGCCAGCGGCCGCCCCTGATCGAGATAGTACCGCCCGATCAGCATCGTGGCTTCGTACCCGGCGCTGGTGTGGAAGTACCGCCGCGTCACCTCCACCAGCTGCGCAAAATCACGCGTCTCCAACGCCTGCTCCAGCATCTGCCGCGCGTCGGCGCCAAACTTGAGCTCGTACAGTTCCCGCCCTTTGTCCGGCATCGCACCGAGCATTCGCTGCGCTTCCGACTTCAGACTCGTCTGCGTGCCGCCCGTTTCCGATTCGGAGAGAAAATAGTCCTGCTCGGCACCCGGATCGGCGCCGTGGGGGTCCGTGCCCGGAGAGGCCAGCAGCTGGCCCAACAGATCCACCGCCTCGCTCAGTTGCCCCTCTTCCAACGCCTTGGCGGCACGGCTCAACTGCTGACGCAAATTGCGCGGCGCCGGCAGGAAGATGTCCATCGCATCCTCGCCCGCCCGACCCTGCCGCGCCACGATCTGACCAAAGACACTCTCACTCGGCAGCGACACGAGCAGGCAGGCAAACGCTAACGCGCAGGCAAGTGAGCGAAGATAACGAATCATGCCGCAATCCCAGTAACTGGTCCTGTCACTCCAGCTCGGCGCGCCCGGCCAGACGGCCGCCCTTCCCGGCAGCCCGCTGCGCCATCCCGCACCACCGCCACCTTCACCTGTCCCCGGCGACGCAACACACCACCGCCGAAACCCTTACGAAACGCCTCGCAAGGACTCCCGCGGGACGCGCCTGTACAGCCCCGGGACACGGCTGCCAGAAAGCCCTTCAGAATAACGTAACTTCAAATTCGTAAATATCTTATAGAACTGACGCCAGACGGGCAACTTTACCGCGCCCCGCAACGCCTGGCAGCGGCTGTGATGAGCGTGCCAGAGACCACCGCCCGGGGCGTTCCGGGGGCCGTTTCAGGCCGAAACACCCGAGGAAATCAGGACGCAATGGGTGGAATCTGCCGTTTTTGCGGGGTTTTCTGGCAACTTAGGGTTGAAATTCTGGGGCGACAGTATCTAATCATCGCGTTCCGCACTGCGGAAAGGTGTACAACTTAGGCAACGGGTTACCTCACAAGGAGGGTAATGAGCCATGGCGAAAGCTTCAGCCAAGCCGCCGACAAAGACCGAGATCATCAGCAACATCGCCGAGGCGAGTGACTTGTCCAAGAAGGAGGTCACGGCCGTGTTCGCGGCGCTGGCCACCGAGATCAAGCGGGCGATCGGCAAGCGCGGTGGCCCGGGACAGTTCACCGTCCCCGGTCTGTGCAAGATCACGGTGGTGCGCAAGCCGGCCACGAAAGAGCGCAAGGGAATCAATCCGTTCACGGGTGAAGAGACGGTGTTTGCCGCCAAGCCCGCGCGCAACGTCATCAAGATCCGGGCGCTCAAGGCGCTCAAGGATATGGTCTGATTCCGCCGTCTGTTCATCCTGCTTCTGCACGCACTCGTCAACCGCCGACTGGGCATCGCAAGACACCGGGGCGGTTGACGGGTGTGCTGTTTTTGGGCCGTCAGTTTTCGGCCAGGTGGTGGGGTGGCTTCAGAAAACTGGCGACGACGGCTGCGGATACCAGCAGCCCGGCGGCGAGGTAGCACGAGACCGCGTAGGTCTGGTAGACGTCGTAGAGCTTGCCGGCCGTCAAGGAGAGTGCGAAGCCCCCGATGCCCCAGGCGGTGAAGACGAGTCCGTAGTTCACGCCGAAGTTCTTCAGCCCGTAATAGTCCTTTGTCACCGACGGGTAGAGCGCCAGGTTGGAGCCGTAGTTGGCGCCGATCAGCGCCGAGATGACGGCCATGATCGGGACGCTGGCCAGCGCCGATCCCTGGGTGGCTCGCGTCAGGAGCAGCATCAACGCGGCCTGGAACAGCAGGCAGCCGACGATGGTGGGCTTCCGGCCGAGCTTGTCCGAGAGGGTGCCGGCCAGGATGCGCCCGATTCCGTTGCCGACGGCCAGCGATGCGACCAGGACAAACCCGAGTGCGAGCCCGGCTTGCGTGTCGGCGATCGCCGCCAGCTTGGCGATGACCATCAGCCCGGCGCCCGCTCCGCACGCATACATGAACCAGATCAGGTAGAACTGATTCGTCCTCAGCATCTCCAGGGGACGGAAATCGTCTTTCTTGGTGGCCACGCGCGCGGCCGCCGGTGGGGCCCCGGGCGGGACATAACCGGCGGGTGGTGTGCGGAGCACCTGTGCCAGCGCTACGACGACTATCAGGAACGCGCCGCCCAGCACCAGCATGGTCTGCGGCACACCCCCTTCAAGCTTCACCAGCGCGTTGGTCAACGGCGCTGCGTAGACCGACGCCAGCCCAAACCCGGAAACCACGATGCCGGCGATCATGCCGGTCTGCGTGGCCGGAAACCACTTCACGGCCGGCGGCGTCGCCGCGGCGTAGCCGAAACCGATCCCGGTGCCCGCCAGCAGGCCGAAGCCGACGACGTAATTCAGATACGACGCGTCGCGGCTGGCCAGGATCATCCCCAGCCCGACCAGAATGCCGCCAATGGTGGCGACGAACCGGGGGCTGATCTTGTCCTGCAGCCGGCCCGCCGGCACCATCATCAGCGAGAACACCAGGCAGCAGATGGCATACGGCCACGACTTCTGCTGCTCGGTCCAGCCCCAGTCAGCCGGAATCGCCTTGCTGATCACGCTCCATGTGTACAGAATGCCGAGCGCAAGGTTGATCCCAAAGCCTGCCAGTACCACGCTCCAACCGCGACTCATGACTGTCTCCCTGTGCTGTGGACCCGCTCACTTCGATCACGCCAGGACACGACGCAGAGCGCCCTTAGGGGGCGATGGCTTGCCCGATGATATCGCCCATGCCGGGGAGAAGAAATCAGGCGCTGGAAAAAAGCTGCCGGCGGACCCGAGCCGCTCAGCGCAACGCCCATTTGTCGAGCAACTCGTCGAGCGCAGCGTCCAGCGTCCGGTGCGCGGGAAGCCCCCCGGCCACGGCGTCGCGGTCAAGTGCCCGGACAGCACGTGCCGGGTGCCCCATGCCTGCCGGGTGCCCCATGAGCGGCGGTGCCGCCAGAGCCAGATCCTCGACCACCGGGCGCTCCACTTCCTGCGCCGGCGTGGAAGGAGGCCGCCATCCATCCTGAGCGACTGTGGCCATGATGGACTCGGTCGCGGTGGTGGTCGCAACCGGCCGCCTCCCTGCCCTGGCCAGCAGATCCACCGGCAGAGGTGACTCGGGCCAGTCCGCCCACAGGTCACCGCTCCCCTCCCCCGCTCCATCCTGCGCACCGGCACCGCCGTCCCCCGCCATCCCCGCGGGCTCCATGGGGGGCGCGATCAGCCACAGCGACGTGAAGGGACTGGTCCGATTGTTGCGCGCGATGATCTGGTCGGTGGCGTTGACCAACCGGTCGCGGTTGTAGTCGTACAGGTCGTCGAGCGTCGCCGGATTAAAGGGCCCGTGCGGGTTGTTGCGGGCGGCGATCTCATCGGTCGCGTTGACCAGGGCGTCGCGGGCGGAGTTGCCCGCTTCGCCGGTAGCGTTGCCCACGTAGAACACATCGTCTTCCACCAGTCCGGTCGCGTCCGTGGCCAGCACGGTCACCTGCAGCCAGCATTTGCGGATGGCACCGTTGGCCCAGATCAGCGTGACGCGGTCCGTCCCGTCCTGGCCTGCGCCGGGACGCACGGCAATCGCGATTGGTGCCGGTGCCCAGGTCCAATCGTCGGCCGG
>DAISIS010000288.1:0-7264 GCA_036821925.1 Pirellulaceae bacterium | reverse complement strand
CCTGCCCCTCGGGCGCCCTGTACAAACGAGGTGAGGCCGGCATCGTGCTGCTGGATCAGAAACGGTGCCGTGCCTGGCGCGCGTGCGTGGCGGCCTGCCCCTACAAGAAGACCTTCTACAACTGGTCCACCGGCAAGTCGGAGAAATGCATTCTGTGTTTTCCGCGTGTGGAGACCGGACAGGCGCCCGCGTGCTTTCACAGTTGTGTCGGGCGTATCCGCTACCTGGGGGTCTTGCTGTACGACGCGGAGCGGATTGAGGAGGTGGCGCGCACGCCGGACGCGGGATTGATCGACGCCCACCGTCGGCTGATCCTCGACCCGTTCGATCCCGCCGTGCTCGCTGCCGCGCGGCAGAACGGCCTGCCCGAATCCACGCTGGAAGCGGCGCGCAAGTCGCCGGTGTACCAGTTCGTGCGGGTCTGGCAGATCGCTTTGCCACCGCATCTCGAATTCCGCACGCTGCCCATGCTGTTCTATGTGCCGCCGATGTCGCCCGTGATGTCGCAGCGCCAGGGAGAGGTGCTGGAACACGCGACGGACAACCTCTTCCACGATGTGGACGCGGCCCGCGTGCCGCTGGACTACCTGGCCCGGCTGTTCGGCGTCGGCAGCGAATCCAAACTGCGTTATGCGCTCTGCAAACAGAAGGCGGTCCGCTGGTATCGCCGTGCCGTCACGGTGGGGGATGTCGACATGGAGACGGCCGAGCGCATGCTGCGCGAGGCGGACTGCAGTCCGGCAGAGGCGGAAGCCATCTACCGGCTGACCTCGCTGTGCACGTTTGACGATCGTTTCGTGATTCCGCCGGCGCACCGGGAACAGGCGCTCGAAATGCTGAGCGACCCGATGGAACGCCGCCGGTCGGCCGGCTTTGGATTCCTGGAAGCACCCCAACGAGGCTTGTGACACAAATGTCGTGCGACTCCGTGCTGGCCCGCGCCACCTCCGCGGCCGCAGCGTCTCCAGACGCAGCGGCTCCGCACACCATGGGCCGGGTGCTGGCCGACCTGCTGACCTACCCGTCCGACCAGTTCGACGCGCGGCTGCGCGAGGCGGTCGAGTCCGTGCGCCGCGCGCTGCCCGCGGCGGCCGAGCCGCTGGCCGCCTTCGCCGCCGCCACGATCCACCTGTCGTGCGCTGAACGCGAGGAGTTGTACACGCGCACGTTCGACATCAATCCGGAATGCTCGCTCGAGATCGGCTGGCAGTTGTTTGGTGAGGAATATCATCGGGGCGCGCTGCTGGTGCGTCTGCGGAGTGAGTTGCGGCGGTGCGGCATCGCGGAATCGACCGAGCTTCCCGACCACCTGACGCACGTGCTGGCGCTGCTCGATCGCCTGCCTCCTGCCGAAGCGCGCTCCTTCGCCCACTGCTGCGTGATCCCGGCCGTCGACAAGATGCTGCTGGCGCTCGCCGAACGTGGCAATCCGTACGGCGACCTGCTGCTGGCGGCCGGACTCTTCCTGAAGCATCGGTTTGTGGATCCGGCACCTGGAGGTGATTGATGGCCAACACCTTGCCCTACCTGCAGCCTCTGTTGTTTGCGGTGCTGCCTTACATCGCGCTGGTCACGTTTCTGCTCGTGACGATTCAGCGTTACCGATCGCGGGCCTTCACCTATTCCAGCCTGTCGTCGCAGTTTCTCGAGAACCGCCAGCACTTCTGGGCGATGGTTCCGTTTCACTACGGGATGGTCATTCTGTTGACCGGGCACATCGTGGGGTTGTTGCTGCCGCGGACGGTGCTGGCGTGGAACAGCCACCCTCTGCGGCTCTACGTGCTGGAGGTTGCCGCGTTGGCTTTCGGCGTCCTGACGCTGGTAGGGCTGCTGACGCTCGTGGCGCGGCGCATCGGGACCGACAAGGTGCGTGTGACAACCACTGTCGTGGACTGGGTGGTCTACCTGCTGCTGTTAGTGCAGGCATCCAGCGGGATCGCTGTCGCCGTGCTGTATCCGTGGGGCAGTTCGTGGTACGCCGCTGCCGCTGCGCCGTACCTGCATTCGATTCTGCTGCTGCGACCTGACATCAGTTACGTCGCCGGCATGCCGCTCCTGGCACAGCTGCATATCGTCAACGCGTTCGTGCTGGTCACGTTGTTTCCCTTCACGCGGCTCGTCCACATCCTGGTGGTCCCCAACCCGTACCTGTGGCGCAAGCCGCAGGTCGTGCGTTGGTACGGCTCGCGTTGACATGCATCGCTGACGGAGAACCGACCATGCAGACGCCAGAACGCTGGGACGTGGAAGATGCGGCCTTCTGGGAGGCCACGGGGCGAGCGGTGGCTTACCGCAATCTGTGGGTGTCGATCCCCAATCTGCTCTGCGGCTTTGCGGTCTGGATGTTGTGGAGCACGGTGATCGTGCGAATCCAGTCGCTGCACGACGGCGATCCCGATCTGTTCGCCTTTACCTCCGCGACCGGCGCAGCGCTGCGGGGCAACGACTACAACGCGCTGCTGTATCTGTTGCCGGCGGTCGCCGGCCTGGCGGGGGCCACCCTGCGCATACCGAATGCGTTCATGGTGGGGGTGTCCGGGGGGCGGAATGTGAAAGCCATGACCACGCTGCTGCTGATCCTCCCCGCGCTGGGGACAGGTTGCGCGCTCCAGAATCCACAGACGCCGTTCAGCACATTCATGGTGTTGGCGGCGTTGTCTGGAGTCGGGGGGGGCGTGTTCGCGTCCTCGATGTCCAACATCAGTTACTTCTTTCCCAAACGGATGCAGGGGCTGGCCCTCGGACTCAACGCCGGGCTGGGCAATCTGGGCGTGAGCGTCATGCAGTTCCTCGTGCCTTACGCGATCTGCCGCAGTCTCTTCGGCCCGCCAGGGGGCGCGCCCTATGCAAGTGTGGAGGGGGCGGTGTGGATCCAGAACGCCGGATTCGTCTGGGTGCCGATCCTGGGCGCGTGCGCGCTGGCCGCCTGGCTGCTGATGGATAATCTGCCGATGCACGCGGGGAGGCCGGTGCACGTCGCCCTGGCAAAGTACCTGTGGCTCGAGTTGCTGGGGCTTGCCGGCGCGGCCGCTGGCATCGCGCTGATGCTGACACTGCCGCTGCCCGAAATCGCCCGGATACTCATCGTGGTGCTGACCGCCATCGTGGCCACACTGCTGATGATGCGGTTCCTCACGCCGTCGGCGCTGCGGGGGAGTCTGCTGCGGCAGTTCAACGTGTTCAGCAACCGGCACACCTGGATCATGACGTGGCTGTACACGATGACGTTCGGGTCCTTCATCGGCTACTCCGCGGCCTTCCCCAAGCTGATTGCCGACGTGTTCGGCTACGCGCGGGTCGACGCGAGCGGCAGGTTGCTTGCCGAGCCGCAGAGACTG
Source organism: Pirellulaceae bacterium (assembly GCA_036821925.1). Lineage (GTDB taxonomy): Bacteria > Planctomycetota > Planctomycetia > Pirellulales > Pirellulaceae > JAAYDI01. Next base: position 3,926 of record DAISIS010000288.1, on the reverse strand, counting down.
GCCGACGCGCCGAACGCTTTGACCTATGCCTTTCTGGGCGCCCTGGTCGGCTCGCTGGCCCGGCCCGTCGGAGGCTGGCTGAGCGATCGTCTGGGGGGCGCGCGCATCACGCATTGGGACACGCTGGTCATGATCGCGTCGACCGTTGGCGTGGCCTGGTGCGTGATGCAGGCCCGCTATGCCCCCGATCCAGGCACCTACTTCATCCCGTTCCTCCTGCTGTTCCTGCTGCTGTTTGTGACCACGGGAATCGGCAACGGTTCGACCTTCCGCATGATCCCGCTCATCTTTGCCAAGGATCAGGCGGGACCTGTGCTGGGCTGGACATCCGCCGTCGCCGCCTACGGCGCGTTCCTGGTTCCGATCACCTTTGCGACGCACATTCGGGCCGGCACGCCCGAATACGCTCTCTACGGCTTCCTCGCCTACTACGTCAGCTGCCTGCTGGTCAATTGGTGGTTTTACGCGCGGCAGGGCGCAGAGATTGCCTGCTGAGGAAACATGACTCGTCTTCCGCTAACCATGGTGCTGATCGTGAGCGTGGCAGGGTGCCTGCTGCTCCTGTCTGCCACAGCGGGCTCCTGGCACCTGCCGGGAAATCAGCAGGGGTATGAGCCGGTACAGCCGATTGCGTTTTCGCATCATCTGCATGCCGGTGAACTCGGGATCCAGTGCCTGTACTGCCACCACGGGGCGGAAACCAGCCGCACCGCGGGCATCCCGGCCGCAGACACCTGCTTGAACTGCCACCGCTATGTGACGGCCCCGCTGAGCGCGATGCGCAAGGAGGATGCCGCGGCGCAGGCGGCCAACCGCCAGCCCCAGACCGTCGTGTCGGACGAACTGCAGAAGCTCTACGACGCGTTGGCGGTGGACGACACCATGACCCCCGACCCGCAGCAGCAGCGTCCGATTGAGTGGGTGCGGGTGCACGATCTGCCCGATTTCGTCTACTTCAACCATAGCGCGCACGTCCAGGCCGGCATCACGTGCCAGCACTGCCACGGGCCGGTCGAGACGATGCAGCGCGTGCGGCAATACGGTTCGCTGTCGATGGGCTGGTGCGTCGACTGCCACCGCGACGCCACGTTGCACGGCATCAACGGGAAGCGCGTCGAGGCGTCGATCGACTGTGCGACGTGCCACTACTGAACTCACATCCAGAGGCGTGGGATGAGCAGGCAGTCAGAACGAAACATGAGACGTGACGACGAGATGACGGCGACGGTGGCAGTGCCGCCGGCAGATTCCGGAGCGCGCCAGCGGCCTGCAAACAGCGGCGGCCTGCCTGTCGGGCGGCGTCAGTTCCTGGAAGCGTCCGGCTTCGCGTTGTTCGTGTCGGCCGTCGCCGGCTGCAGCCGCGCACCGGTGCGGCACGTGCTCTCCGTGCCCACCAGTCAGGAAGGGTCGGTGGCCGGTGTGGCGCGCTATTTCGCGTCGACCTGCGGCGGCTGTTCCGCCGCCTGCGGCGCGCTCGTCAAGTCGCTCGATGGGCGTCCCATCAAGTTGGAGGGCAATCCCACCCACCCGCTGTCGCGCGGCGGACTGTGCGCGGTCGGACAGGCGGAAGTGCTGGGGGTGTACGACAGCGAGCGACTGTGCGAGCCGCAGCTGCGCGGCAAGCCGGCCACATGGCACCAGGTCGATGCGCAGATGCGCGAAGCGCTGCGTCGGGCCCACGAGGCTGGCCGCGCTGCCTGCCTGTTGACCGGCACGGTCCACAGCCCCACCGCGCGCGCCGCGATCGACCGGTTCCTGGCGGCGCATCCGGGCAGCCAGCACGTCGCGTACGATCCGCTGTCAAGTTCGGCGCTGGCGGCAGCCCACGCACAGACACACGGGGTGCGTGTACTGCCGCGCTACCGGTTTGACCGGGCGGAGGTGATTGTCGCGCTGGGCGCGGATTTCCTCGGCACGTGGATTTCGCCGGTCGAGTACACCGCGGGCTATCAGGCCGGGCGCGTGCCGAGCGGCGTGCCGCCGCAGATGTCCTATCATCTCCAGATCGAGTCGCGCATGTCACTTACCGGCAGCAACGCTGACGAGCGATGGGTGGTGCCGCCGGACGAGCAGGGGGGGGTGGCGCGGCAGCTGGCGGCAGAGCTGGCGCGGCTGGCGCAGCGCGACGATGCGTGTCTTCCGCCGGCATCGCCGCTGGCATCGCCGCCGGCAGATCAGGCACGCCTCGCAGGGCTGGCGCAGCGTCTGTGGGGGGCGCGGGGCAAGGCCTTGATCGTGTGCGACAGCCAGGACGTGGCGACGCAAGTGGTCTGCAATTTCCTCAACGACCTCCTCGGGTCCTATGGTACGACTGTGGAGCTTGCACCCGCGTCGCAGCAGCGGTCCGGCAATGATGCCTCGCTGGCGGCACTGCTGGCCCAGATCGAGGCGGGCCAGGTGGGGGTCCTGATCATCGCGGGGGTGAACCCCGTGTACGATCTGCCTGATGGCGCGCGGCTGGCTGAGCTGCTGGGCCGTGGCGAGGCACCGTTCGTTGCGCGGTTGGGGCAACACGCGGATGAAACCTCCGCCGCCGCCTCGTGCGTCTGCCCGGAAAGCCACTGGCTGGAAAGTTGGGGCGATGCGGAGCCGGTGACGGGCATCCTGAGTCTCGGCCAGCCCACGGTTGCTGCGCGGGGCGCAACGCGGACCTTGCTCGAGTGCCTGCTGGCCTGGACCGGCAGCGTGCCGCCGGGCGGCGCGACAGTGCCGGACGCACCGGCCGCAATCCGCGCTCACTGGAACGAGCACGCCTTTCCGCGCCGCATGCAGCCGGACGGGAATGAGCAGGAGTTCTGGGAGCGCGCGCTGCGCGACGGCGCGGTCGAACTGCGCTGCCCCGATGCCCCGCCACCGGCATGGAGCTTGGGCGCTGCGCAGTCAGCAGTCTGGTCCCTGCCCGGCGCGGCCCTGCCCAGCGCGGCCCACCCCTGGACGCTGCTGTTGTACCCGACGGTCAGCATGCGGGAGGGGCGACCGGCACACAATCCCTGGCTGCACGAGCTGCCCGACCCGGTGACCAAGGGCACGTGGGACAACTATATCTGTCTGTCTCCGCAGGCGGCCGAGCGGCTGAAGGTGGGGCCGGGTGATGTGGTGCGGATCTCCACAGATGGCGCATCGGCGGAGTTGCCCGTGCTCATCCAGCCTGGCCAGCACGACTCGGTGGTGGCGGTGCCCCTCGGCTACGGCCGGCAGGGCACGGGGCGATTCGCGGACATCGGCCCCCAGTGGCTCGAAGCGCGTCCCTCGGTTGGCCCGCACGGGCTGGTGGGAGTCAACGCCGCGCCCTTGCTGCGGTGGGAGGCCGGTGCGTTGCGGTACGAGCGGCACGATATCAGGCTGGAGCCGCGGGGCGCGCGGCGGCGGCTGGCCACGACCCAGCAGCACCACCGCCTGTCGGTGCCCGCGCACCTGGCCACGCCGGGCACAGCAGACCGGCCCTTGGTCGAGGCGACCACGCTGGCCGCTTACCGCAACGATCCGCACGCTGGCGCCGCCCGGCATCCCGCGCAGGAAGGCGCGTTGTGGCCAGATGACCATCCGTACACAGGACATCACTGGGGGCTGGTCATCGATTTGAACAAATGCACCGGCTGCGCCGCCTGCGTCATCGCCTGCCAGGCAGAGAACAACACGCCGGTGGTGGGCCGCGACGAGGTGCTCCGCAGCCGCGAGATGCACTGGCTCCGCATCGACCGCTACTACGACAGTCGCGGCGACGACACGACCGCCACCCATCAACCGATGCTCTGCCATCACTGCGACAACGCGCCGTGCGAGAACGTCTGCCCGGTGCTGGCCACGGTCCACAGCGCGGAGGGGCTCAACCAGCAGGTCTACAACCGCTGCGTGGGCACGCGTTACTGCGCGAACAACTGCCCGTACAAAGTGCGCCGTTTCAACTGGTTCGAGTACAGCCAGGG
>DAISIS010000287.1:0-7316 GCA_036821925.1 Pirellulaceae bacterium | reverse complement strand
GGAGATGACGATTGGAGCTGGGACTACCACATCATGCTGAACGAGTTTCGCCGGCACCCGCAGGTCTGCGGCTGGCTCTACACGGAACACCACGATGTGATCAACGAGTGGAACGGCTACTGGCGGTACGATCGCTCGAGCAAGGAGACCGGTCTGGGCGCGCTGGTGCCGGGGATGTCGCTGCGGGACCTGCACAGCCCGTTCTACATCGCGGCCGATCGGGAACTGTGCCGCACGGTGCAGCCGGGTGCGCAGATCGAGGTGCCCCTGTTTGCGTCGTTCATGACGGATGCCGATGTCGGCGCGCAACTCACCCTCGATATGGAACTCTACGGCTGGACCTCGCTGGGGACCTGCAAGCGTTGGTGGCAGGGGACGCGCAGCGTCGCCTACCAGCCGTGGCTGAATACCGATCTGGAGGCCGTCGAACTGGCCATGCCCACTGAACCGGCGCTGACCGTCCTGACGCTGACGCTCAAGGATAGCAGCGGTGCCGTCCTGCACCGCAACTTCACAACCTATCTCGTCGCAGATGGGCCGGCCGCGCGCGATGAGCTTGTGGCGAGCGATACGGGACGCTGGAGAATCCTCCGGTTTGCCCCTGCGACGTTCCGCAGCGCCGACTGGTCGCTCAAACAGTGGAATGTGCTCGACGGCCTGAAGGTCAACGGCGCGGGTGCCGGCTATTTCGAGTACGTCGTCGAGTGGCCCAGCGACCTGATGGTCGAGGATGTGGCCCACGCCACGCTGCGTCTGGAACTGTCGGCGAAACAGCTCTTCGGCAAGGACCGTGACGCGCACACCGGGGCTGACGGCGATTTCATGCGTGGCCAAGGAACGCACGACCCCAGCAGCAATCCGAACGCGTACCCGATGACTGACCAGCAGACATTCCCCAGCGCCGTCCGCGTCCGCGTGATGGGGGAGGTGGCCGGCCTGTTCGAACTGCCGGACGACCCGGCCGACCACCGCGGGATCCTGTCGTGGCATGCCCAGCCGCGCGACCGACACCTGCGCGAGGCCGGCTCGTATGGATACCTGGTCGAAGCGGCCATCTCCCGAGCGGCGGTCGAGCGCGCGTTCGAGGAACGGCAACTGGTGATCCGGCTGGAAGTGGACGCGGCGTTGCCCGGCGGGCTGGCCGTCTACGGCCAGCAGTTCGGCCGCTACCCGCTCGACCCCACCATCGTGTTCGCCCTGCGCCGCTGACCGCCGCGCTGAGGAATTGACACAGATCAATTTTTCGCACGTTGACACAGCTCGATGGCCAGTCTGATAATGGCGTCCATGTCCGAGTCATCAACATCCGGATTCGCCAGCCGCACGCCGTTCTGGGTCGCCTCCGCCCTGGCCCTGTGCGGGATCGTATTGGCGCTCAATCCGTTCCCGTTCCGCAGCCCGGTCGCCGAGGCGGTGCCGGTGCCGGCGTGGGCGACCGACGCGACGCCGGTGCGGCAGCCAAGACTCGAGCCGACGTACCGTGTGGCGGTATATACGTATCATTGCAGCGACTGCCATGCGATCATCGCGGAGCGCGATCCGGCCAGTTACCGTACGGCGGTGCAGCACACCGAGATCGAGCTCGAGCACGGCCTCAACACCAGCTGCTTCAATTGCCATCACGAGCGGAACCGGGACGCGTTTGCCGGCGATCAGGGGGTGGAGATCCCGTGGCATCAGCCCCAGTTGCTGTGTGCGAAGTGCCACGGTCCGGTGTACCGCGACTGGCAGCACGGCGCGCACGGCCGCACCAATGGCTACTGGGACGCGCAGCAGGGGGCCCAGTCGCGGCGGCGGTGCATCGAATGCCACGATCCCCACGTCCCGCCGTTCACGCACCTGGCGCCGGCGCCCGGCCCCCACACGTTGCGCATGGGCACCCCCGGCGCAACCGGACATCCGGCGCCGCACAATCCCCTGCGACTCCCCGGCGCCTCCACCCGGATCGGACAGGATGACCGCAACACACAGGACCGGAGCGATGGCTGACACCGCATTCCCGCCGGCTGACAACAGCGCTCGCACGCCCCCTCCCGCGCCCCCCGTCACGCGCCGCGGATTTCTGTCCAAGGCGGTGGTGACGCTGGCCGGCGCTGCGGGGGTGGGCGGCGCCGTCATGCCGCTGCGCCATCTGGACCCAGCCGACGTGCCGTCGCTCGACCAGCTGCTCCAGAAGCACTACAAGGAGTTGACCCCGGAGGACAAGCAGCAGGTGTTTGCGCGCATCGCGCAGCGCGTGGAGCAGCGTTTCGGCGTGACGCCCCGGATCGCCGACCCGCCACCGCTCGAGGGGGTCGAGTTCGTCTACGGCTTGAACCTCAGCCGCTGCATCGGCTGCCGCCGCTGCGTGCACGCCTGCGTGGAGGAGAACAACCAGTCGCGTGCGCCCGAGATCCAGTACATCCGCGTGCTGGAGATGGAGAAAGGGAGCATCGACCTTGAAACGGCCAACCACTATTACGATCCGCCGCAAGTGCCGCACCCGGACAAGTACTACATGCCGGTCCAGTGCCACCAGTGCGCTGACCCGCCGTGCGTGAAAGTTTGCCCGGTAGAGGCCACCTGGCAGGAGCCGGACGGGATCACCGTCATTGACTACGACTGGTGCATCGGCTGCCGGTACTGCGAAGCCGCCTGCCCCTACTGGGCACGCCGGTTCAATTTCGCGGAGCCCCAGATACCGGCGGAGGATCTCAACACGGAGATGGGATATCTCTCCAACCGGCCACGGCAGAAGGGGGTGATGGAGAAGTGCACGTTCTGCCTGCACCGGACGCGTCAGGGGCGGATGCCGGCCTGTGTGGAAGTCTGCCCCACCGGGTCGCGCAAGTTCGGCAACGTCCGCGATCCGGAGAGTGAAGTCGCCTATATTCTGCGTCACAAACGGGTGTACGTGTTGAAAGAAGAGGTGGGGACGATCCCGCGGTTCTTCTACTACTTCGACGAGCGTGGCAGCCGCTACCGCGATCCGCTGGTGCCGGATGCGGCGGATGTGCCGGATGTGCCGGATGCGGCGGGAGGTGAGGGATGAGAAAGTACCTCACATTCCTGCGGGACTGTTTCCGCCTGAGCTTCGTGGGCGATTGGCGTTACCACCTCTGGATGACGGTGCTGACCGTGGTGACGCTGTGCGGGGTGCACGCCTACTGCCAGCAGCTGGTGCATGGCCTGGTCGCCACCGGGATGACGGACCAGGTCTCCTGGGGCTTGTACATCGCGAACTTCACCTACCTGGTAGGGCTGGCGGCCGCGGCGGTCATGCTGGTAATCCCGGTGTACGTTTACCGCAACATGCATCTGCACGACGTGGTGATTTTCGGCGAGCTGCTGGCGGTGGCGGTGATCATCATGTGCCTGGCGTTCGTCACCGTCGACCTGGGGCGTCCCGATCGTTTCACGCACCTGTTCCGGCGGTTCAATTTTCCCTGGTCGATGCTGACGTGGGACGTCATCGTCTTGAATGGCTATCTGTTGCTGAATCTGCACATCTGCGGCTACCTGATCTATTGTGCCTACTGCGGCCGCAAGCCGTCCCCCGTGTTCTACGTCCCGTTCGTGTTCATTGCCATCGTCTGGGCGGTGTTCATCCATACGGTGACCGCCTTTCTGTATGTCGGGCTGGGGGGGCGACCGTTCTGGAACTCCGCGATCATCGCGCCGCGGTTTCTGGCCAGCGCGTTTGCGGCGGGGCCGGCGTTCATCATCCTGACGTTGCAGATTGTGCGGCACTACACGCGGCACCGGGTGAGCGACGAGGCGCTGTTGACGCTGCGGCGCATCATCCAGGTGGCGATGCTGATCAACATCTTCCTGCTCGCGTGCGAGGTGTTCACGGAGTTTTACACCGACTCGGCACACGTGGCTTCGTCGCGCTATCTGTATTTCGGACTGCACGGCCAGCACGCGCTGGTGCCCTGGATCTGGTCGGCGATCGCGATGAACCTGGTCGCGACGCTGCTGCTGGTCTTGCCCGCCTCGCGGGGCTTGCGGTGGCTCAATGTCGCCTGCCTGCTGTCGATCGTAGGCATCTGGATCGAGAAAGGCATGGGCTTGATCGTGCCGGCGTTCGTGCCCAGCCCGCTGGGCGAGATTGTGGAGTACACCCCCACGCTGCGCGAGATTGTCGTCTGCCTGGGCATCTGGGCCCTGGGCCTGCTCATTTACACCATCTTCGTTCGCGTCTCCGTACCCGTGTTGGCGGGGGAAGTGACATTCGAGCGGCGTCAGGAATGTGCCGCCCGCCAGATCACCGCAACGTCGGGAACGACATCCTGAGGGAGATCAGTGCGTTATGCGACCACTCACCACGAACCATCGACCCGGCTGGACCCTGCGCGCGGTATGTCTCGTGGCGGCCTTCGTGACCGCCGGTCCGCTGCGGGCCCAGACCTGGGGGCTGCCCGAGATGTCCGCCGAGACGAAAGCGTGTATCGAGTGCCACAAGCTGGAGAACGCGGGGATCTACCAGCAGTGGGGCAACAGCAAGCATTACCGGGCCAACGTAGGGTGCTTCGAGTGTCACATGGCCAAGGAGGGGGAGCCGGACGCGTTCGTACACGAAGGGCAGTGGATCGCCACGATTGTGTCCCCCAAGGACTGCAGCCGCTGCCACGTCCGCGAAGGCGAAGAATTCGCGCATTCCCACCACTCCCAAGGCGCACGCATCCTCGGCTCACTCGATAACACGCTGGCCGAAGTGGTGGAAGGCAACCGGGGCATGGTCACCCCCGCCTTCCCGCAGGGCAACAGCGCGGCCGCCGTCAGCGGTTGCTGGCAGTGCCACGGGAGCGAAGTGAAGGTGCTGCCGGGCGGCAAGCTGGATCCCGCCACCTGGCCGAACACCGGCATCGGCCGGATCAATCCCGACGGCTCGGAAGGGTCCTGCTCGGCCTGCCACAGCCGCCACTCGTTCTCCGCCTACCAGGCCCGGCACCCGGACAACTGCGGCAAATGCCACATGGGCCCCGACCATCCGCAGATGGAGATCTACTACGAGTCGAAACATGGGATCGCCTTCCGCGCGTTCAAGGAAAAACTCAACATGGACGCCGCCAAGTGGGTCGTCGGCGAGGACTACCATCTGGCCCCGACTTGCGCCACGTGCCACATGAGCGCCACCCCGTCGCGGCCCGCGTCCGCCACACGCGCCGCCCGGCCCGGCATGCCCGTAACCCACGACGTCGGCATGCGGATCAGCTGGAACAACCGGCCGGAAGTCTCCATCCGGCCGGAAGTGAGCGACGCCAAACTGGGCTTGCCCGGCGCCCACGTGAACTGGGAGACGCGCCGCGGCCACATGCAGGCCGTGTGTCTCAATTGCCATGAACAACAGTGGGTCGACAATTTCTACGTCCAGTACGACGCACTGATCGCCCAGTATCACGCGAAATTCGCCGTGCCCGGCCTGGAACTCTACGCCCTGGCCAAACCGTTGCTCGAACCGGCCCAGTTCTCCAACGCCTTGGACTGGACCTGGTACGAGATCTGGCACCACGAAGGCCGCCGCGCACGCCACGGAGCGTCGATGATGGGACCCGATTACACCCACTGGCACGGCACCTACGAAGTGGCCAAGCACTTCTACTCGAAAATGGTGCCGGAACTCAAGGAACTCTGTGCAGCGGGTGCCAACTCCGGAGACCCGGCCAAAGTGGAGGCCGCGCAGAAACTCAGCACGCGGCTCGAGGAACTCCTCAACTCGGACAACCACCGCTGGTACCTGGACCAGCTGACACCCGAAGAGCGGCAGCTGCGCCAGCAGCGGCGCGACGAGTTCCAGAAACGCTACGCCAAGTGAACGGTCGCTGATTGCGGGACCGACGGCCTGGCGTGGCATACGCCCCGTCAGGCAGCGGCTCCTCGCGTCAGTCGACCAGTCTGACTTCGTAGACCGTTGCCGACTCACGACGGTGGCCGAAGCGGGAACGATCCTGCTGGCCAATCTGGTCCGGGCCACCACAGACTCGAGCGTCTGCCAGGTGCCCCCCCGCTCATCGTCTCTCTCGTTGACCACAACGTGGGATTGGTGAAGAAACCGAGAGCGGCAACGACGGAAAAGACACACCACGCAACCCAGTTTCGGCGCTCGAGCAAGTAAGGCGCCAGCGCAAACAGGATCAACGCGCATAGGGCAACGAGCGTATAACCGCGCGCGTTGACTGAGTAGAGAATCAGCCAGGAGGACGACGCAACCAGGCTGGCGGACAGCAAGGCCGCCGTCCGACTGAAGAACACGCGTGCGACAGCGTAGGAGGCCGGTATCAGCAGCAATCCGCAGACCAGGGCCGGCAGACGAAGGGCCCAGACCTCCTGGCCGAATAATCGGCACGTGATACAGGTCAGGACTGAGTGCAGGACATGGTTGTTGGGAACACTGCAGGAGGCCAACGTCACGTAGATGGGCTTCGAGGAGTAGCTCAGGAAGGTACTCGCCTCATCGTAGCGCACAGGCTGGAAAAGGAAACAGAACCGCAGGGCAAGACCCAGCACACACAACGCCGCAAGCACCGCTAGATCGAGCCGACCGATCGCCCTCGGGCTGAGGAAGCGGACCAGATCCCGCACGTTGGCGCGAGAGGAAGACGCTGCGGAACGCAACACCTGCCGGCACGTCTCCCGCTTGGCATAGACAAGCACCGCGACGGCGACGCAGCCGATGGCAAGCACCCGCATTTTGGACTGGATCGCGTCGTAAACCTGTGGGGTGAACTGCTGACAGGACCAGCCGGAATCCAGGTGGGCTCTCACGCCGTGGTACGGCAGCATCCAGGGGAACAGCAGCGACAGAGTCGCGGCGAGCAGGAGCAGACCCGCAACCGCTACCGGAACGACCTTGGAGAGTGGCGGAGGCATCCTGTTTCTTCCCGTTTCCGTTTGGCTTCCTCCCAGATGGGCGCAGAGACACTGCCCAGGACTGCTGCGCACACCGGCAAGTGCCACATCCGCGCCGCCATCGTCGGCCGGCCACGCCGGCATGTCAATCAGCCCGGACCCCGGGGGCAGGTGCGCGTCGTACCGCCACTGCATCTGCGGCAGCACAAAACCACCCAGCCTGTGAACGTTGTGCGCCGTCCACCGCGCGGACGCCGGACGCCGGACGCTCGAACAAGAACTGGAGATACTCTGGATAGGGCGCGGTCGGTGTGGTAGACTTCTGCCGTGCGTTAACTCCTGGTGGCAACTGCGGGTCGGCGAGTGGTGTGGTCTGGAGCCTCGTGTGCCCCCCGGAAAGACGCCATCACGGCCTTGAGAATAAGGCCTCCGGCGGAGTAGCTCAGCTGGTTAGAGCAGCGGAATCATAATCCGCGTGTCGGGGG
>DAISIS010000286.1:0-7324 GCA_036821925.1 Pirellulaceae bacterium | reverse complement strand
CGGCGTGGTGGTGGAAGGCCCGCCGGAGAAGGACGCGCTGCGCGTGGTCAAGCCCGTGTTCGACAGCCCGGCGTACCGGGCCGGCATGCGCGCGGGGGACGTGATCCTGGAGATCGACGGCGTCTCGACCAAATCGATGGACATCAACGCGGCGGTCAAGCGGATGAAGGGGCTGCCGGGCACAACCGTTACGCTGCTGGTGCGGCACGCCGGCCAGGAGGCGCAGCCGCAGCGGATGAGCATTCAACGCGAGTTGATCCGGACGAAATCGGTGCTCGGCGACCGGTTGCGCGAGGACGGGCGGTGGACCTATTTTCTGGAGTCGGAACCGGGCATCGGCTACGTCCGGATCACAACCTTTGGCGAATACACGGCGCGCGAACTGCGCGAGGTGCTGCAGTTCCAGGGCCATCCGGTGGAAGCGTTGATCCTGGATCTGCGCGGCAACGTCGGCGGGCTCCTGCCGGCGGCCGTCGACACGTGCGATATGTTCATTGACGAGGGGGTGATTGTCAGCACGCGCGGCCGGACCCCCGGCGATGAGATCGTGCACACCGCGAAGCCGGAAGACACGATCGTCGACCCATCGATCCCGATGATCGTGCTGGTCGACCGGTACTCGGCCAGTGCTTCGGAGATCGTGGCTGCCTGCCTGCAGGATCACCGCCGCGCGCTGGTCGCCGGCCAGCGCTCCTGGGGCAAAGGGACGGTCCAGAACGTGATCAAGCTGGAGCACGGCACCAGCGCGCTGAAGTTGACCACGGCCAGCTACTGGCGCCCCAGCGGCCACAACATCCACCGCGGCAAAGACGCGCACGACGAGGACGAGTGGGGTGTCCGCCCGTCCCCGGGGCTCGAGGTCGTGCTGACGGACGAACAATACCGGGCCCTGTACGAACAGCGCAGCGCGCGCGACGTGCTGTCCGAAGAAGGTGGCGCGCAGACGCCGGCCGCCGACGCCCCCCCCCCCGTGCCGGACCTGCAGCTGCAGCGCGCGGTCGACTTCCTGAAGCAGAAACGCGCGCAGGCCGCGTGAACGGCTGGATCGCCGCCAGTGGGCGGCGGCGGAGCGGGCGATCCGACGCGCCGGCCCCCGGGCGAGCCGGAGACCGGAACATCTGTCAGGTGCAGCCCAGCGGCACCCGGCCGAACGACTCCGCGTACTGCCGCGCTTCGGCCGCCAGGAAAAACGATCCGGTGATGCACACCAGGTGGGCCGGCGTCGCCAGCGACTCCACCAGCCGCCAGGCCGCCTCCGGGCTTGGCCGCAGGTGAAGGGTCAGTTGGGTCAGCCCCAGGGACCGCTGGATCGATTGCGCCTGGGCCAGCAGCTGGTCGGGATCCGTTGCCCGCGGATTGTTCAGGTAGCGGGTGAACACGACGTGCGTGAAGTGCGGGAGCAGCTGCTGCAGCATCGTCGGCGCGTCCTTGTCCGTGCTCGTGGCAAAGACGAGCACACGCGGGACGCCGGGGAACCGCTCCAGGATCAACTCCATCAGCGCCGCCACCGACGCGGGATTGTGCGCCGTGTCGAGAATGATCGTGGGCGCCTGCGAGAGAATCTCGATCCGGGCGGGACAGTGGGCGCGGGCAATCCCCGCGCGAATCGTCGTTTCGTCCAGCCGCCACCCCTGGCGGCTGAGCCGGCGGCAGGCGGCGATGGCCACGGAGGCGTTGGCAGCCTGATGCCGACCCAGCAGGCCGAGCGGCACGCGGCTGAACTCCATCCGCTGACCATCCACCTCCTCGCGATAGTCCAGGCCCCCACAGAGGCCGGGCACGCGCGCATCGTTCGGGTCGGCGGCCGGCAGATCGCTCCAGTAGTCGAACGTGAAGTCGCGCCCTAACGCCAGCAACTCCGCATGCTGGCGCCCCGCGATCTGCGCGATCACACCGAATGGCTCGGGGTCGGTGACGCCGGTCACGACCGGCACCCCCGGCTTGATGATCCCCGCCTTCTCGCGGGCGATGGCGGCCAGCGTCTGGCCGAGCTGGCGCGTATGGTCCAGGCTGATACTGGTGATGATCGAGAGGACCGGGTGGCAAATGTTCGTTGAATCGAGGCGGCCCCCCAGGCCCACTTCCAGCACCGCGGCGTCCACCTGCCGGTCCCGGAAATGCAGCAGCGCGGCGGCCGTCGTGATTTCAAAGTAGGTGGGGCCCAGCTGATCCCCCGCCCGCAGTGCTTCCGCGTCCAGGTCCAGCACCGGGCCCTGCAGGCGCGAGAGCAGCGAGACCAGGGTCGCCTCATCACACGGCTGGCCGTCCACCACAAAACGCTCTTCCAGACGGTGCAGGTGGGGCGATGTGTAGAGTCCGGTCCGGTAGCCGGCCGCGCCCAGGACGCTGGCGGCCATGGCGGCCGTGGAGCCCTTGCCCTTGGTGCCCGCAATGTGGACGGCCGGAAAGGCCCGCTCGGGATGGCCCAGCCGCGCCGCCAGCTCCCGCATCCGGTCCAGCCGGAAGTTCCGCGAACGGTACGGGATGCGCCGCGTCCGCTCGTAGTTGATCCGCCCGAACAGGAATTCCGCCGCCGACTGGTAGTCTCGTATTGGCCGCCGCTGCACTGTCATCCGGTATCTTCTTGTAGGATCGAGCCACCGGTCTATACTAGAAGCCTTGCTCCGGCTCGCCAGATCACGCGACGATTCTGCCCGATCCGTGCCGGGGCACCACATACCCCGAACTATCGGTGGGTAGTGAGCGTACACTATAGACGACCGATCGGGCGCCGTCCAAAGGCGATCTGAACTACAGAGGGTCGATCGCCGGGGCCCGTGAGCGCCGGTTTCGACCGCAGGTATCAATTGGCCACGGAAACCACCCATGAGTAGTGATTCAGCTGTTGCGAAGCGCCCCCAACCCCAGCCGGCGCCGCAGTCGGACGTTGTGATTGAGACGCACAATCTGACCAAAGTCTATCGCGATTTCTGGGGGCGCCAGAAGGTCCGCGCTCTCAAGGCGCTGGACCTGGAAGTGCGGCGAGGGGAGATCTTCGGGCTGCTCGGCCCCAACGGGTCCGGGAAGACCACGACCATCAAGCTGTTGCTCGGACTCCTCTTCCCGACCAGCGGCCGGGCGCTGGTGTTCGGTCAGGACGCCAGTGATGTGAGCAAGAACGAGCGGATTGGGTACCTGCCGGAGGAGTCGTACCTGTACAAGTTCCTCAACGCCGAGGAGACGCTGGACTTCTACGCGCGGCTGTTCAACATACCGGCTGCGGAGCGGAAGGAACGTGTCAACCGGCTGATATCTGAGGTCAAGCTGGACTGGGCCCGGCGGCGGCAGCTGAAGGAATACTCAAAGGGCATGACGCGGCGTATCGGGCTGGCGCAGGCGCTGATCAACGATCCGGAGCTGATTCTGCTGGACGAACCGACGACCGGGTTGGACCCGATGGGATCGCGGGAGATGAAGGACACGATCCTGCGCTTGCGGGATGAGGGCAAGACGGTCCTGCTGTGCAGTCACCTGTTGCCGGACATTCAGGATGTCTGTGATCGGATCGCGATCCTGCACTCGGGTGAGCTCAAAGAGTTGGGGCGGATCGACACGTTACTGACGGTCCAGGATGAAACGCAGTTCCGCGCCAAGGGGCTGACGAAGGCGGCCGAGGACGAGATCCGCTCGGTCATTGAGAAGCATGGCGGCACGCTGGTCGGGATGGACCATCCGACCACAACGCTGGAAGATCTGTTCCTGTCCATTGTGCGTGAGAGCGAGGCTCATCCGGGCCGTCGTGCGCACGAGCGGATGGAGCCGCGGTAGGCGGACCGCCGCCCTGTGCCGGGCCGCCGCGCAGGGGGCTCGGGTACGTTCCTCGCACCATCACCCTCGCAGAACACAAAGGCATCGTCGCAACGCCATGGAAATCCGACCGGACGAATTCCTGACATTTGCCGAGTGGTTTGGACCGGCGATCAAGTACTTCATTATCGCCATCCCGGTCCTGATCTTTCTGGCCATTTTTGGCTGCTTCCTGGTGTCGGCCGCGCGCCGCGGGCCGGTGGAGGGCTTTTACGCCGTCGCGACGGTGATTGCCACGGCCATCGGCAAGGATCTGCCGGCGGCGTCGCTGCGCCGCACGCTGGCCATTGCACGGCTGACCGTCAAGGAATCCATCCGGCGCCGGGTGATCGTGAGCTTTGTGATTTTCGCGTTGATCTTCCTGTTTGCCGGCTGGTTTCTGGACCGCAAGAGCGATGACCCGGCCCACCTGTACCTGAGCTTCGTGCTGACCACGACGACGTATCTGGCGATCGTGCTGGCGCTGTTCCTCTCGACGGCCAGCATTCCGGCCGACATCAAGAGCAAGACGATATACACGATCGTGACCAAGCCGGTCCGCGCGGGGGAGTTGGTCCTGGGTCGGATCTTCGGCTTCGTCGCGGTGATCACGGCGCTGTTGGCCGTCATGGGGGTCATCAGCTACTTCTTTGTCGTCCGCGGTATGGAGCACGAGCACGGCGTGCTGCCCGAAGGGCTGGCGGCCCTGGCGCCGGTGGCTGAGGGGGATGCCTCACCGGGGTGGGAAGGTGCGACCACGATGAACTCGTACCACCGGCACAGCTGGAAGGTGGACGACGCGGGGCGGGGCACGACCGACAAGATCATGGGGCACCAGCATCAGGTGACCCGCAGCGAAGATGCCGATCCCGCCGACCCGGCGGCGTACGGGATCGGTGCACCTTACGGAGCGCTCGTGGCACGGGTCCCCATCTACGGCCAGCTGCGGTTCCTCGACAACGAAGGGAACCCGACACAGAAGGGCATCAGCGTGGGGAAGGAATGGGAGTACCGCAGCTACATCGAAGGGCGGACGCTGGCGTCGGCCATCTGGAGGTTCCAGGGGCTGTCGGACCGGGACTATCCGGAGTACCTGCCGCTGGGGCTGACGCTGAGCGTGTTCCGCACCTACAAAGGGGACATCGTCACTGGCGTGCGCGGCATCATCATTCTCAAGAGTACCGATCCGCGAAATCCGATTCAGTGCGAGCCGATCGGATTCATCTCCAAAGAGTACGAGTTGCAGCAGCTGCACATTCCTCGCAAGCTGCGTATGGAGAGTGCGGATGGGGCGTCGCAGCGCGAGATCGACCTGTTCGCTGATCTGGTGCACGAGGGCGAGCTGGAGATCATCGTGCGGTGCGACGATGCGGTGCAGTATTTCGGTATGGCGCAGGCCGACTTGTACATCGAAGCGCCGGACGCGCCCTTCGGGTGGAACTTCGCCAAAGGCTACATCGGCATCTGGCTCCAGATGGTCGTCGTGGTCTGCCTGGGGGTCATGTTCAGCACGTTCCTGAGCACGCCGGTCGCTATTCTGGGCACGATGTTCGCCGTGCTGTTGGGCTTCTTCGGGTCGTTCGTGCAGGATCTGTGGACGGGCAAAGCCTGGGGGGGTGGCCCGATCGAGGCCCTGATCCGGCTGGTGAACCAGGACAACCTGGTCACGCCGCTGGAGTTTGGGAATTTCGAGTTGGGCGTGCGGATCGTCAAGTTCATCGACAACGTCTATCTCACCATTGTCCGCGCGCTGTCCGGCGTGCTGCCCGATTTCTCCGGGCTGGGCCGGGCCAGCGAGTACGTGGCGTACAGCTTCAATTACTATGATCAATTGCTGGCGCGTCAGTGCCTGACGACGTTCGTCTACGTCACCGCCATTGCGATTGTCGGATACTTCTTCATGAGAACGCGAGAAGTTGCCGCATGACTCAGAATGCCTCCTTTATCCGGAAGATCGTATATTCCTGCGCGATTGTTGTGCTGCTGTTTCCCCTGTTTCTGCTGGGGCAGCCGGCCACCAGTTCCCAGGGCGGCGGATCGGACGAGAGCCAGGGCGCGACCGCGGGCGGGAAGCTGGCACGCCTGCGGTCCAGCTACGGGCTGTCACAAGCGGAGCTGGGCCAGATCGATCCGGCCAGCGAGACGATGAAGATGGCGACGCTCGGCCTGCGCGGCGTGGCGACGAACCTGTTGTGGACGAAAGCCGAGCGTTACAAGAAGACCGAGAGCTGGGACAAGCTGTCGGCCACCCTCAATCAGATCGCCAAGCTGCAGCCGAACTACATCACCGTGTGGGAGTACCAGGCGCACAACCTGTCCTACAACGTGTCGGCCGAGTTCGACGACTACCGTTCGCGCTATCACTGGGTGAAGAAAGGGCTGGAGTTTCTGCTGGAGGGGACCAAGTACAACCAGCGCAACCCGCGGCTCTTCTGGAGCCTGGGGTGGTTTGTCGGTCACAAGATCGGGATTGCCGACGAAAAGGTGCAGTTCCGCCGCCTGTTCCGCGAGGACAAGGATTTCCACAACACGCTGATGGACCACGTCAACATGAACAGCGCGCGGGGGCCGGACGGCCTGCCTGACAACTGGCTCGTGGCCTACCTGTGGTACCGGCAGTCGGAGGACGTGGTGGAGAAGGGAGTGCCCGTCACCTGGATGCGTCTGGACATGAATCAGGAAGGTCTGACCGACAAGCGGCGCAGCCCGGTCATCTTCTACTCCGATCCGTCGATGGCCCTCATCTCGCACGCCGACGCGATCACCGAAGAGGTCACGCCGGGCGAGAAGACGCGCGAAGCGTGGCGGCAGGCCGGGCTCGAGTGGAGTAAGTTCGGGTCCATGGACATCCCCACCACGTTTGGCCACACCGTCCGCCTGGGCAGGCTCGATGAAGTCCGCCAGGAGGTCGAGACGCTGCGCGCGGAGCTGGAACAGCTGTCACCAGGGCTGCGGGAGCAGGTGCGGGAGGAACGGCGCTCCACACTGACTCCGGAAGAACTGACCGTGTTCGATTCGAAGAAACCCCGGATGGAGATGAGCGAAGACGAACATGCCGCCTACTCGCGGGCGTTTCTGAAGTTGACCGTGACGGACACGGATGTCGCCCGGGCCATGCCGCAGGAGCTGCGCGCGAAAGCCCTCAACCTGGCCCGGCGAGCGGACGACATGGCCAATATCGCCGATCGCACGGCATCGTACTGCGGGATCGTGAACTACGCCTACTGGCGGACCCGCTGCGAAGTCGAATCATCCAAGACCACCGCCGATGCCCGCCGCTACATGATGTTCGGTGACCGCGAGGCGGAACGCGGGGCGCCGGAGGAAGCCAAGCAACAGTACGAAATGGCCTGGGATGAATGGGCACGCATTTTCGAACAGTATCCGCAGCTGGTCGACGACGAGATGGGAGAGGACCTGCGGGAAGTGATCCTCCGCTACAAGCTCGTACTCGATCAGCTCGACGAGGAGTTCCCCGCGGACTTCAAGTTGCAGATGCTGATGCACATCGACGAGGACGACGAGCGCGGCATGCCCT
>DAISIS010000285.1:0-7373 GCA_036821925.1 Pirellulaceae bacterium | reverse complement strand
TTCTCGATGTCTTTGAGCGTGCTGGGGTCATAGGGGCGGATCACGATCTGCGTCGGTTCTGGCGCGCCGACCGTCGCCACCTGCTTGATGGGGGTCGATGCACCGTAGACCTCGACACGCAGGGTATCGACCAGCCCCGGGTTGGCGCGCCCCGTGCGGATGCCAGCCAAGCTGGCCTTGAGTACCTGGATGGCTTTCTCCATCCGCTGATCGGCGTCGAACAGGATATCTTCGGCAGACATGGTGGGCACCCCAATCGGAGGCAACGTCGCTGATTGCTGAAACACTCGCCCGTGGGCGTTCTGCTACAGTCTATCGCACGGCGCCGCTGCCGCCAACTCAGGACGCGCACGGCGGCGAGACCGGGGTGCCGTCGCCGTTGGTGCGCGGCCGCGGACCGACCATGGTCCCGACCTTCTCGCCCCGCACCGCCCGCTGGATATTACCGTCCTTCTTGTAGTTGAAGACCAGGATCGGCAGCGACCGTTCCATGCAGTGGGCGATCGCGGTGCTGTCCATGAACCGCAGATTCTGCTGCCGCACGGCATCATAGTCCAGGTTCTGATAGAGCATCGCGTGCGGGTTCTTCTCCGGGTCGTCGCTGTAGACGCCATCCACCCGGGTCGCCTTGAGCAGGATGTCGGCGCCGAGCTCCAACGCCCGCAGGGCGGCAGCCGTGTCGGTGGTCACAAACGGGCCGCCGGTGCCCGCCGCCAGGATGATGATGCGCCCCTTGCTGAGGTGCGATTGAGCGCGCCGACGGAGGTACGGCTCCGCCACGCCGTCCATGCGGATCGCCGTCATCAGTCGCGTGTCGCTGCCGCACGATTCGAGCGCGTCCTGCAGCGCCAGGCCGTTGATCACGGTCGCCAGCATGCCCATGTAGTGGGCGGTTGCTTCCTGGATCCCCGCGTTCTTGTCGATGAAGTGGGCGCCCCGCAGGATGTTGCCGCCGCCGATGACCACCGCCAGCTCGCAGCCCATCTGGGCCGTCTGGTGAATCTGTCGAGCAATGCCGACGACTTCATCCATCGAGATTCCCCGCTCGCCGGCGTGCGTGAAGCTCTCACCCGACAGCTTCAGCACGACCCGTCGATAGCGGGGACCGCCCGTCGCCTGTTGCGCCTGATTCATGGAGCGACTTTCCCTGCTGTTCGGCTGCCGCAGGTGCTGCGCGGACAGCCGATGCCGCACCCGCGGAGCTGCCGCACCCGCGGAGCTGCCGCGCCGGGCAGCCATCAACCCTGTCCGAGTTCCCAATGCACGAAACGCTGGATCTTCATCTGATGCTGGGCGGCGAACTTCCCGACCGTCAGCTTGTCGTCCTTCACAAACGGCTGTTCGCAGAGCACCTGTTCCGCGTAGAAGCTGCGCAGCCGCCCCTCCACCATCTTGTCGACGATGTTGGCCGGCTTGCCTTCCTTCAGCGCCGCCTCGCGCAGGATCTCCCGCTCCTTGTCCACCAGCGCCGGATCCAGGTCGCTGATGTTGAGCGCTTTGGGACGCATGGCGGCGATGTGCATGCTGACATCCTTGGCCACTGCGTCCGTCCCCCCGTCGACCGCCAGCAACACGCCCGCCACCGTCTTCGCGTTGTGGCTGTAGCCGCCGCACGGGCCGTCGATCCGCACCATCCGGCCGATGTTGAACACTTCCCGAATGCGGTTGAACAGGTCGGCCTTCTGCTGCGCCAGGGTCGACCCCGGCTGGCTGGGCGACGCCTGCGCCAGCAGTTCGTCGGCCGTGGCCGCACCAGGCCCGGTCGCCAGCTGCTGGGCCAGGTCATTGGCCAGCCGGATAAATTCGTCGTTCTGGGTCACCGGCGCGCTTTCGCACTTGAGCTCCACCATGGCACCGGTGGACTTGTCGAGTCCGGCATAGATACCGAACCGGCCGAACTCCGTGACCCGGTCGGCGCGTTTGGCTTCGAGCTTCTCGCCTGCTTTGCGAAGCATCTCGATCGCCTTCTCCTCGTCACCGTGGGCCTCTGTCAACGCCCGCTTACAGTCCATCAGGGGCAGGCCTGTCTTCTCGCGGAAGGCTCGCACCGCTGCGGCAGTTATCTCAGCCATGTTTCGTTCTCCTCAGGTAGGTCCTGTGTTGCGTCGGGAATCGGGGAAGGGCTACTGGTTCGCCTCGCCGTCGACAGCTGGCGGCGCCTCGGGCGCGGCCGGCGGGGCGGGCGGGGCGGGCGGCATAGCGCCGGTCGACTCCGGGCCCGCCTCCTGCTTGGCCTGGACGGCGGAACTCGCCTTGCCCGCGATCACCGCCTCCGACAGCACCTGCAGGACGAGCTCAATCGAACGGATGCCGTCGTCGTTGCCGGGAATCGGCAAATCCACCAGGTCCGGATCGCAATCCGTATCGATCAGGGCGATGGTCGTCAGCCCCAGCCGCCGCGCTTCGCGGATCGCGTTCTTCTCCTTGCGCGGATCGACCACCACCAGGCACTCCGGCACCCGATTCATCGACCGCAGGCCGTTCAGGTTGCGATACATCTTGCGATACTCGCGAGCCAGGGCCGACTGCATCTTCTTGGAGTATTCGGCCAGCTTGTCGCTGGTCCGCAGCGCTTCGAGCTCTTCCAGACGTCCCAGCCGGCTGCGGATGGTGCGGAAGTTGGTCAAGGCGCCGCCCAGCCACCGCTCGGCGACAAACGGCATGCCGCACCGCAAGCCTTCCCGCTCCACCGCGGCGGCTGCCTGACGCTTGGTGCCCACGAACAGGATCAGACTGCCCCCGCTGGCCACCTGATTCAAGTACTTCTGGGCGCGCAACAGCCCGCGCACCGTCTCCCGGATGTCAATGATGTGAATCTGGTTCTTGCGGGCGTAGATATACGGTGCCATCTTGGGATTCCAGAGACTGGCACGATGCCCGAAATGCACACCGGCATTCACCAATTCTTTGACCAGCGATTCCGACACAGACGCGCTCCTGATGTGTGGGGAACTTGCGGGACATGGGACCTCGCCCGCCAGCACCGTGAGCCACTGAGCCCGCGGCCGACTGGGGGAGAAACCACAGGTGCGAACCTTCGCCGCACAAGCTCCAGTCAATACAAGGCCAACCCTCACCGGCCCCCTGGGGACCGGCCCATCGCAACTGCGATGAGCTCCACAGTCTAGCAGCGGGGGCCGCGGCGGGTCAATTGGAGGCCGACGGCAAGCGACACCGCGGGCGCTGCTGCGAACTGCCGGCGGGTGTGATAGTATACGGTCTTTGTCCCGTCGGGCCGTGGACCGTCGAACGTCTGAGGTGAGTCGCCTGGAGCTGGAGACGACGTGGCGATGAGTATCGTGGTGTGTGGCGCGGGGGCGATCGGACGCGGGCTGCTGGGGGAGCTTGCGGCGCGGGCCGACTGGCCCCTGACCTTCATCGAGACCCAGCCCGGGCTGGCCCGGGAACTGGCGGCCGCCGGCGCCTACACCGTGCATCTGGTCGGGCAGGCGACAGTGACGACGCGGGTCGCCCGCTACCGGGTGCTGACCCCCGCCCAGCCGGACGAGATCGCCGCTGCGGTGCGGGAGTGCCGGCTGGCCGCAACAGCGGTGGGGGGGGCGAATCTGCCGGCGGCCGCCGCGCTGCTGGCCCCGTCGCTGGCCGCGCGCTCCACGCCCCTGCCGGTGCTGGTATGCGAGAACTGGCCCCAGGCCGATCGCACGCTGGCCGAGGCGCTGCGCCGCCACGGCGCCCCCGCCACGGCGTTTGCCTGCCTCCCGTGCTCGGTCGAGCGGATGGTGCGGCGGGACGGGACGGGACTGGACCTGATTGGCGAGAGTGGCGAGTCAGCCTGCGTGGCGGCCGACGTGCCGCTGCCCGGGTTCCAGGTCTGCCCGGACCTGACTCCGTACTACGCGCGCAAACTGTACACGAACAACGCCGGCCACGCGCTGCTGGCCTACGAGGGCTTCCTGGCCGGCTGCGAGACGCTCTGCGCGGCGCTGGACCAGCCCACCATCCGGACCCGCCTGGAGGCCCTGCTGGCCGGCGCGGCCGAGATGCTCGCACGCACCTACGGACTGCCGGCCCACGCGCTGGCCGAACATGTGGAGCGACTGGTGCGGTTCCGGTTCGCCAACGTCCGGCTGGCCGATCGGGTCGACCGCGTGGCGCGGCAGCCGCTGCGCAAGCTCGGGCCCCAGGAACGGCTCGTCGGTCTGCTCCGCCAACTCGCGCCGCTGGGACTCCCCCTGCAGCCAGTCTGCCGGACGATCGCCGCCGCCTTGTGCTATGATGACCCGCGCGACGAGGAGAGCCAGCAGCTGCAGGCACTGGTGCGGCGCAACGGGCCGGGCCACGTGCTGGCCGCCGTTTGTCAGTTGGAACCGGCAGAAGATGGCCACCGCCGCTGCCTGGCGGAATGGCTGGCACTGCACAACCCCGAGGAGAAACCATGACTGCCTATCGCATCTTCCTGGACACGGCCGAGTTGGCGGAAATCCGGGACGCCGTCAGCACCGGTCTGGTGGACGGTATTGCCACGAACCCGAACAAGATCGCCCAGAGCGGCAAGACCTACCGGCAGGTGCTCGATGAAATCCGGCAGTGCTTCGCGGGCCCGATCGCCTTCCAGGCCATGGGACAGACGACCGACGAGATCATCCAGCACGCGCTGGAGATCCACCAGATGGACCCGCTGCTGGCGGTGAAGGTCGTCGCCAACCGGACCGGCCTGCCCGCCCTCCGCCCGCTGGTGGCCGCCGGGGTCCGCACCAACGCCACACTGATGTTCAACCCGACCCAGGCGCTGCTGGCGGGACTGGCCGGGTCGCCGTTCATCAGCCCGTTTATCGGCCGCGCCCGGATGACGGGCAGCGACGGCATCGAGGCGATCCGCCAGATGCGCCAGCTTTATGACGCCTGGGGCCTCACGCAGACGGTGATCATCGGGGCCAGCATCAAGGACGTCACGCAGGTGATCGACGTGATCCTGGCCGGCGCCCACAGCGTGGCGGTGCCGTTTGCTGTGTTTGCCGCCATGATGGAGCATCCGCTGACCGCACAGGGGGTCCAACACTTCGCGGCCGAATTCGCCAAAGTCCGCGGTCGAGGTTGATATGCGCAGCGCCCTTCTGCAGAACATCCGGCAGCTGGTGTACGTCGACCGCGACGTGCCCGTCTGCCCGCCCGACGGATTGCGGTTGCGCGTCAAAGCCTGCGGCGTGTGCGCCACCGATGTGAAGATCTACCACTACGGCCACCGCCTGCTGCAACTCCCGCGCGTGCTCGGCCATGAATTGGCCGGAGTGATCGATGCGGTGGGGCCGCAGTGGGCGGCGCAGTACCAGCCCGGGCAGCGCGTGGCGGTCTGTGCCGTCATCGCCTGCGGCCAGTGCCGCTACTGCCTGCGGAATGTGCCCAGCATGTGCGAACGCCTCGAAGCGTTCGGCTACCACTATGACGGCGGCTATCAGGAATACCTGATCGTGCCGGCCAAGTCGCTCCGCTGCGGCGGCGTGCAGCTCCTGCCCGACAACGTCTCGTTTGCGGAGGCGGCCGTCGCGGAACTGCTGGCCTGTTCGCTCAACGGCCAGACGCTCTCCGATTTCCGGTTCGGCCAGTCGGTGCTGATCATCGGCGCCGGGCCGGTGGGGGTGCTCCAGGCCCGCCTGGCCCGGGCCCGCGGGTGCGGCCCGGTGTTCATCACCGACATCGTGGCGGACAAACTGGCGCGGGTCGCAGCGCTCGACGGCTTGGCCACGCTCGACGCGGACGACCTGCCGCGCGCCGGCCGGGAAGCCACGGGAGGATATGGGTTCGATCAGATCATGATCTGCTGCGGCGCCGCCCCCGCCCAACAGGTAGCTCTGGAGCTGGTGGCCCGCTGCGGCTGCGTCAATTTCTTCGGCGGACTGCCGCAGGGACACAGCGACGTGACGCTCGACACCAACCACATCCACTACAAGCAATGCCGTGTGGTCGGTACCCACGGCTCCTCGGCGCTTGACAACCGGGATGCCGTGGCCTTGATTGCGCGCGGCCAGATCCGCGTCGCGGACCTGATCACCGACCGGATCGAACTGGCCGGATTGACGGCCGCTCTGGAATCGGCCGGCCAGGACCCACGGCAGCTCAAGACGGTGGTCGTCTACGGTGACGACTGAGCTACCCGGCTAGGACTCGAACCTAGAATGAGGGAACCAAAATCCCTAGTGTTGCCATTACACCACCGGGTAGTACGTGGCACCGTGTGTGCCGAGCCAGCGCATGGCCGGTTAATTCTAGGGCCTGACGCCCTTCTTCACAACTGCGAATACCAGCTGCTCAAGCTCGATGGCCAGGTCCACACCCACCACCGCAATGTCCTCCGGCAACGTCAGGGTGACCGGGGCGAAATTCAGGATGCCCACGATGCCGGCATCCACCAGCTGTTGCGCGATGCGCTGCGCCTGCGGCGCGGGCACCGCCAGCACCGCGATGCGAATGTCGTGCGCCTGCATGACCTCCGCCAGCCGGTCCAGATGACCGATCCGCACACCGGCAATCTCCTGACCGACCTTCTGCGGGTCCACGTCCAAGGCCGCCACGATCCGGAACCCCTGGTCCGCAAACCCGCGGTACCGCAGCAAAGCGTGGCCCAGATTGCCGACGCCTACCAGCACCACCGACCAGGACTCCGTCGTCCCCAGGATCCGGCGAATCTGCTCCACCAGCTCCCCACACCGATAGCCAATTCCCGGGTAACCGAACTGGCCGAAATACGCCAGATCCTTCCGCACCTGCGCGTCGGTCACTCCCAGCCGCTTGCCCAGCTGGGCCGAATTGATCGTCGTCTGACCCTGCTGCACCAGGTGCTGAAGCTCGCGGCAGTACAGGCTCAACCGGGCGACCACCGCTTTCGGGACGGCCACCCCCTCGGATCCACCTGACGAGCCGGTCGACATCTCTTCCATACGTGTCCCATTCAACTGGATTGCCCAAGATTGTGGCTCGGTCGTGCGCCGCACCCGGAGACCGAAACCGCGGGTTGCGCCTCGGCAAGCCACACCCCCGCCGGCGCTTACTGTAGCGTCGCAGATGGCCGGGA
This sequence comes from Pirellulaceae bacterium, assembly GCA_036821925.1. GTDB lineage: Bacteria > Planctomycetota > Planctomycetia > Pirellulales > Pirellulaceae > JAAYDI01. The sequence continues at coordinate 343 of DAISIS010000285.1, read as the reverse complement.
ACAAGTAACTCGTGAGGCCCCGCCAGCAGGTGGGTTCCGCAATTACACCAGTTGGCGGCTGGATGTTCTGCCCGGCGAGCGTCCAGTGGATCGGCTCTGCATGTGCAATTCTCCCAGTCGGCACATTCGACGTAGACGCTCTGATATGCACCTGCTGGACAAAACGTGCAGTTCATATACAGCGCTTGGCCGAATCAATATACGTGCCTACGCCACATCGCCCGTGTTCGTGATTTTATCGAGATGAACTATCTCAAGCAGATATCCCAAAGTGACGATGTAAGAAGACAATCGGCCATTGTGGTGCCAGTGTAGGCAATGCGCGGGGTATAGGATCGCCCTG
>DAISIS010000284.1:0-7394 GCA_036821925.1 Pirellulaceae bacterium | reverse complement strand
ATCCAGATCAAGCTCAAGCCGGGGGCGGATCTCAACGCGGCGCGGGATCGCCTGCAGCGCCGGTTTCCGATCAAGCAGTACCCTTATCGCATCCAGACGTGGCGCGACATGCAGGGTCCGCTGCTGGCCGCCGTGCAGCTGGAGACCACGATCCTGAACATCCTGCTGTTCCTGATCATCGCGGTGGCTGGCTTCGGCATCCTGGCCACGTTCTACATGATCGTCGTCGAGAAGACGCGGGACGTCGGCATCCTCAAGGCGCTCGGTGCGCCCAGTCGGGGCGTCATGAGCATCTTCCTGGGCTACGGCTTCTCGCTCGGCCTGGTCGGCTCCGGCGTGGGTCTGGGGCTGGGACTCCTCTTCGTCCGCTACATCAACGAAATTGCGGCCGGGCTGGAACGCGTCACGGGCCGGCCGATCTTCGACCCCACTGTCTACTACTTCCGCGAGATCCCCACGATCGTCAATCTGCACACGGTGGTGGGTGTCATGGCGGGAGCGGTCGCCATCGCAGTCCTGGCCAGTGTCCTGCCGGCGCGGCGGGCCGCGCGGCTGCATCCCGTGGAGGCTTTGCGCTATGAATAGTCCGACCGCCACCTCGTCCTCGACCATCGCGGTGCGTCCCGCCGGCGCGGCGAAGTCGCACGCGTTTCCGGGACTGCGCAACCTCGCGGCCGCAGACCCGGCAGACAGCCCTTACCAGCTGCTGGCCCGCGGGCTGCACAAGAGCTTCCGCAAAGGCAAGATCACCATCCCCGTCCTCCGCGGCGTCGATTTCGCCGTCCGGCGCGGTCAGTTCACCGCCGTGGTCGGCCAGAGCGGATCGGGCAAGAGTACCCTGCTGCACCTGCTGGCTACCCTCGACGCGCCCGACCGCGGGGAAGTCCACTTCGAAGGCACGCGGATTGACAACCTGCCGCCCATCAAGCGGGACCGGATCCGCAACCGGAACCTGGGCATGATCTTCCAGTTCTACCACCTGCTGCCGGAGCTCACGACGCTCGAGAACGTGTTGGCGCCAAGCATGATCCACGAGGGCATCTGGCGCTACCTGCGCAACAAGCGGGCGCATGTGGAGCGGGCGCAGCGCCTGCTGGATCTGGTGGGCCTCTCGCACCGCCTGCAGCACCGGCCCCGCGAGTTGTCAGGAGGTGAAATGCAGCGCGCCGCCATCGCCCGCGCGCTGATCGCCGCGCCACAACTGCTGCTGGCCGACGAGCCGACCGGGAACCTGGATCGCCGCAACGGGGTGGAAATCCTGAGCATCCTGCGCACCTTGAACCGCGAGGAAAACCTCACTATAGTCATGGTGACACACGATCTGGCCATTGCTGAACGAGCTGACTGCACCGTGCAGTTGGTCGAGGGCCAGGTCCAGGCCACCTGACTCGTGCCCCGGCGAGCCGGGCCCCCGGGATACCTGCCACCATGCCGCTCCAGGTCTACATCAACGGCCAGTATGTCGACAAAGACAAGGCCAGCGTCAGCGTCTTCGACCATGGATTCCTGTTCGGTGACGGGATCTTCGAGGGGATGCGCAGCTATGGTGGCAAGGTCTTTCGCCTGGACACGCATCTCCGGCGTCTGTGGGATTCCGCCAGGTCGATCTGGCTGGAGATTCCCATCAGCCGCGAGGAGATGGCCCGCGCGGTCAACGAGACACTCAAACGCAACAACATTCAGGACGGCTACATCCGGCTGATCGTCACGCGCGGCCAGGGCACCCTGGGGCTGGACGCGCACCTGTGCGCCAATCCCCAAGTGATCATCATCACCGACCACGTGGCGCTCTATCCGGCCGAGTACTACGAAAAGGGGCTGGAGATCGTCACCGCCAGCACGCTGCGCAATAACCCGGCCGCCCTGAACCCGCAGATCAAGTCGCTCAACTACCTCAACAACATCCTGGCCAAGATCGAAGGGCACCACGCCGGCTGCGTCGAAGCGCTGATGCTCAACCAGAAAGGGGAAGTGGCCGAGGCGACCGGCGACAACATCTTCGTCGTCATCCGCCAGACGCTCGTGACTCCCCCGACCGACGCCGGAATCCTGGAAGGCGTCACCCGCGGCGCTGTCATGGAACTGGCCGCCGAGGCCGGCATTCCAGTGCGTGAGGCGGCGCTCACACGACACGACGTGTATGTCGCAGACGAGTGTTTTCTGACCGGCAGCGCGGCCGAAATCATCCCGGTAGTGAAAGTTGACGACCGCGTGATCGGCGATGGACATCCGGGCCCCATCACCCGGGACCTGCTGCAGCGTTTCCACGCCCTGATCCGCAAGAGCTGATCGGCAAACAACACTGAGGCAAACACTGATCGGCAGCCGCGCGCAAAGGAACGTGGGATAGGCGGTCTGCCTGTCGTTGCTCACCAACAGGCCCAACACCTATCCCACTGACCGGCAGACGCAACGCCGCGTGCGTGTTCCTAACGTACCGCGTTGGTCGCATCCGGGGTCTGAGCAGCTGTGGTTTCGCTCGCGGCAGCGCTGGCCGCGGATTCGGCCCGCTGGACAGTATCTTCCATCGCCTCCAGGTCTTCGAAATCGAGAAAGACCGGTTCCTCCGCGTCGGCCAGCTGCGTCGCCATGCCCGCGACGCGCCAGCCGATCGCCTCGCGCCGCATGACCCAGACCACCTCGTACGACTCCTGCTGACCGTCCGGACGCTTCTCCGACCAGACGCAGCTTACATAGGCCGCATCCGGGTTGTTGTCCGGGTGTTGTACTCGCCCGACAGTGTAACTCGCGTTCGGCGCTCCCGGCGGCTCGACCACCATGTCATGAGCGGCGGTTTCCTCGCGTGCCTTGGTCGTCAGCAGGGCCGCGGCGGCCTTCTCGTCACCCGTCTGCAACGCACCGAGAAAGCTGTTAACCGCCTCTTCAGGTGTCCCGGCCGCCACCGTCACCGGCGTCTCGGCAGCCGCTTGTGACACCGGCTGCTCCGTCTCGTTGCCTGGCCCCGCTGTACTCCCACCCTGGTCCTTGCTGCCACAGCCGACAAATGTGCCAAGCACAAACGCGGCGGCCGAAATCCATATCGCGTTTCTCATAGTCCTCTGCATCCCTTCTCAACTGCTAGCAATCTGAGCGGCACGGCACGAAGCCGTGCTCACTGGGCGCGGGAGTTTCTCAGGAACCGTCGAGAGTGTCAAGGGAATTTGCCGACCCGGAAAGGCACGAAGCCAAGCGTTGCGAGGAAACCGGCGTACCGGCCCCAAATACCGTCGGTCATCACGGCCGTGGGAAGCGATCCAGGGCCTCGCCCAGCGCCGCCCGCCGCGTCCACCACGTCAGTCCCGCCAGGTCCCGCGGCGGAGACCAGTCCACCAGACTCAGCAGGGGAGCCAGCAGGAAGCTGGCGAGGAAGGAACAGGGGAGGATCCAGGCGAAGCTGATGTCGGGCCACAGCTGCGGCACGATCCCGTGCGTGTGCAGCACCGCGCTGATCTGCTGGAGGTATCCGAGCACCAGACTCACGGCCAGGCCGCACACGGAGGCGGCCACCGCCGCCGGCTGACGCACGCAGGGCATGAACATCCCGGTCAGAAACAGCGCGCCGAGCGGTCCGGTAATCGCGTTGAAGGTGCGGGGAATGGCGCCGAAGATCCCCCAGTGCGGCGGCAGACAGGTGAGCGCACAGGCGATCCCCGTAATGACCGTGCCGGTCAACACCGTGATGACCATCGCCAGCGGCACGCGGCTGGCGCCGGACGCACCGGACCGCGGCAGCTCGCGAGCCGCCGGGGGCCGAGACGGCCGCTCCTGGCCGGCGCAGACCGGATGCAGTTCCAGCGAGACGACCGTCGCCACGGCACCCAGACCGGCATCCACGGTGGACATGGCGGCCGAGAGCAGAGCGGCCAGCAACGCGCCTCCTGCGCCTGCCGGCAGATGATGCAGTGCGAAAGTGGGAAAGATCAGATCGCGTTGCGTCTCCGGGTCCAGGTTTCCGTCGATGGGCCGGCCGGTTGACACGTAGTAATGGAGGACGGCCAGGCCGACGCTCACCAACAGCAGACTCACGGCTACGTAGGCGATCGAGCTGGCCAGGAAACTGCGCCGGGCCGCACGCACGTCGCGGGTGCTGAAGTAGCGTTGCACCGTGATCTGGCTGGAAGAGTGGATGCAGAGGTGCCAGACCGCCATGTTGACCGCCACGCTGACGACCGTCACGCGGACCGTGGGATCCCAGCTGAACACGGGGATCGCGGTCGGCTGGCCAATCGCCCGCAGGTGCGCGTCAGCCGCTGCGAGCCAGTCCGCCGGAGTCCCTCCCGCGGTCCACACGATGTAGACGATGGTGCCCGCAGCGCCGGCCACCAGGATCGCCACCTGCACGACATCGGCCCAGATCACCATGCGCAGCCCACCGAGCATCGTATAAAGCGTGGTCACCGCGCCGACCGTCAAGACGACCGCCAGCAACGGCATGCCGCAGAGCTGGTGCACGACCTGCGAGAGCACCAGGACCACAAATCCCATCCAGAGCAGGACCATAATCACGAACAGAGCCGCACCCCAGCGCCGCGTGGGGCGGCCGAAGCGGTGTTCCAGGTATTCGTAGACGCTGGTGAAACGAAACCGCATCATGAACGGTATGCAGCAGCCCCAGACGAAGAGCACCTCCAGAGGAATGCCCAGCAGTTTGCCGGTCGCGTGCGTCACCCCCGACTTCCACACCTCACCTGGCTCAGCCAGATACGTGATGCTCGAAATCATCGCGGCAACGATGCTGATTCCCACCGCCAACCAGGGCATGCGACGCCCCACCAGGAAGTACTCGTCGTCCGATCGCCGGCGCCGGGCCCCATAGGCTCCCAGGCCTGTCACCAGGGCAATGTAACAGGCCAGAACCAGGTAGTCGGACCAGGCCAGACACACGGCGGACACCCCTCCCATCAAACTGGACAAGCCAAGGATTTTCGGCCAATTAAGCGAAGTGTTCCGAATGTACCACTTGTGCCGGGGGTACGGCAGCCCAACACGGCCGGCGGGAGGAATTCCTGGCGAGCGCGTGCACGGATCATCCCGATAAGAACGGATACAAGGAGTAGGTCTACGCACTGTGTGGGAATCGTGTTTGTCCGACCAGAAGTGCGGGCCGCCTGCCAGCCGCATGGCGACAGATCGACGTTGCCGCGTCCGAGCGACTGGTGACAGGCCCCCGGCAATCCCGGCATCCCATGCGAGGCGTTCGCACACACCCCGTCGTCAGTGAAAGAAGGATGAGTCACATGGCCGACAGAGCATTTCGAATCTTGGCGACCGCCGTGGCGCTCGCCGTACTGAGTCTCACCAACACGAGTCAGGCTGGGAGCCCCGGATCGCGCAGCATTGCCGATTCGTACGGCACCGCCACGGCCCCCGCCCTGAGCGTCCGTTCGTCCGGATCCGCGGCGATGGACTTGTGGAACAAGACGGACGAAGCCCCCGCCACGGCCAGCTGCGCGTGTGGCAACTCACCGAACGGCTGCAGCGCGTGCGGCAACTGGTGCACGCCGACCTGGTACGGCCAGGCGGACCTCTTGATCTGGTGGTTCAAGGGGAATCAGGTGCCGGCGCTGGTGACGACCAGTCCCGATGGCACGCCGCGGGCCCAGGCCGGAGTGCTCGGCGAGCAGGGCACGGAGATCCTCATGGGTGGCTCGGGGATCGACGACAACTATCGACCGGGGGTGCGGCTGACCGTCGGACGCTGGCTGGACGACTGCCAGATCAACGGCTTGGAAGCGACCTGGTTCTCGGTGGGTGATGGCGCCAACTCGGGAAACTTCTTCGCGGAATCGGTCGGCACGCCGCTGAGCCCCATCCTGGCTCGCCCCTTCTACAACATCAACCTGGCGCAGGAAGACGCCCAGCTGGTGGCGTTCCCGGACGTTGTCGAGGGCAGCGTGTGGACAGAGACGGACAGCGAGCTGCATTCGGTGGCGCTGCTGCTGCGGCACAACCTGAGCAACGATTGCTGCCGCCGCTTTGACCTGGTGGGTGGTTATCGGTACCTGCGGTTCCGCGAGAGTCTGGCGATCGGTGAATTCCTGACTTCGACCGATCCGGGCGGGGTCGTACCAGTCGGCACGACGTTCGGCATTCGCGACGAATTCACGGCCGAAAACGACTTTCATGGCGGCGAAATCGGGCTCGACACCCTGCTGCGCCGCGGCTGCTGGGACATCAACATTCTGACGAAAGTGGCGGTCGGCAACATGCACCAGTCGGGTGGAGCTGCCGGACAGACCACCATTACGACTCCCGGTGGAACGCCGCTGGTCGCCACGGGCGGCGTGCTGGCGCTGCCGACCAATATCGGCCGGTCCAGCTGGGACGAATTCGCCATCATCCCGGAATTGGCCCTGAACCTGCGGTACCGCTGGAGCGAACGGCTCAGCTTCGCAGCCGGCTATTCGCTGCTGTGGGTCACCGACGTCGCCCGGTCGGGCGGTCAGATCGACCGGGTCGTCAACACGACCCAGCTGCCGTCCAACGGCGGCACCCTGGTCGGTCCGGCCCGGCCTGCCCCCGAGCTCGGTCACACCGACATGTGGATGCAGGGCTTCAATCTGGGCGCGGTTTTCGAGTTCTGATGCCGGCCGCGTGACAAGGCTCATTCATTCTGCCGCCCCGGTCCCGACGTCATCGGACCGGGGCGGTGTGCGTTCTTGGCCGGGGATCATTTCTTCTTGGCGGACAGCTTGACCCCCATGGCGTGCATCAGCATCTTCATGTCGTCCCACGTCAGCCGCTTCGCGCTCTGATTGCGCAGCAGGTACGCCGGATGGTAGGTCGCCACCACCTTGATCTGCCCGAACTGGTGGATCCGCCCGCGCAACTGCCCGATCGGTGTAGTGGTGTCGAGCAGGTTCTGGGCGGCCACCGCGCCGAGGCAGCAGATGAATTCGGGCCGGAGGATCTCGAGCTGTCGCAGGAGGTACTCGCGGCAGTTGGACGCCTCCTGAGGTTGCGGCGTGCGGTTGCCAGGTGGCCGGCACTTCAGGATGTTCAGGATATAGACATCCTCGCGTTTCAGCGTACAGGCCGCGAGGATGTCATTGAGCAGTTGCCCGGCGCGCCCCACAAACGGCTCCCCCTGGCGGTCTTCGTCGGCCCCCGGCGCCTCGCCCAGAAACACGAGGCGGGCCATGGGGTTACCGGTGCCGAAGACGGTTTGCGTGCGCGTGGCCGCCAGCTCCGCGCAGCGCCGGCAGCGGGCGACTTCCCGCGAGACCTGGTCGAGACCTTCAAGGCGCTGGGCGCGCGACAGGGTCGGTGTGCTTGCCATCTCAAGTTCAACAGGAAGAAGGATGCGAGGTTCAGGTGGAATCGCAGCCGGCGGCGCGGCCCCCACAGGCGCAGCGGCCGCGGGCGGAACCGGCGCGGTCCGGATCGGTTCGGGG
>DAISIS010000283.1:0-7416 GCA_036821925.1 Pirellulaceae bacterium | reverse complement strand
TCTTTCAGCCACGCATGTGCATGCTCCAATGGCGGCACAGCGGCCTGGTCAACTACCTCAGCCGCAATGCAGACGGATACCAGATCCGGGTCGAAGGGCTGTGGATCGGCTGAACGCGCCCGGCGGCCGAGGCACTGGCTGACGCGTCCCGGACGCACGCGGCCAATCTCCACTCCCGGATTTCGGGCGCCCGCGGAGCGCCGGGCTGCAGCCCGGCGCCCCGCGTACACGCGCGCGTTGTTGCGGTATGGCCGCCGGCACTTCCCCTGTCAGCGTGCCCTGCCGGCATCGAGGAAACGGACCCATTCCAGCTCGACATCGCAGGGGGCGGCGGCAAAGTCCAGCCGCAGCTGGGTGATGAGTCCTTTCCAGTGCGCGTGGCGGCTGAGGTCGAGTGTGATCTCGTGGAACTGCCCGTCCGCCGGCAGGTCGAACGCGATGCTGCGCATCGGCGCGAAACCGCCCTCCTCGTTGCTGAAGAACAGTTGACCGCCGCGGCCGGTCGCCTTGGCGCGGAAGACAATGCCCCGATGCGCAGCGGCGTCGACAAACACCGTCGGACTGTGGATGTACGGGTCGGCGCCGGTCACGGAGACGCGCAGGGAGCCGTTTTCCGCGGTAAGCGGAGCCACGTCATGGGCCGCCTGCCAGCCCTCGGCTGCGCCGTCGCTGCCGTTGAACTCCCATGCATACGTGCCCGCTCCCGGAACGATCGGCAGCGCTTCGGCGATACGGACCGCGCGCGGCGTTTGGCCAAACCGCAGCTGGATGGTCAGACAGCCGATGTCGGCGGCGTAGCTCCATCCCTCCGCGGCACCCCCCTCCGCGGCCCCCCCCTCCGCGGCACCCTGGCGCGCCGGCTGCCTCGCCAGCTCCGTCCCGTCCACTTCGATCCGGGCCGGCTCGGCGATCGGCATGATTGCCGTCTGCGCCGTGGCACCGGGGAAGTACCGCAAGCTCAGCTGCAACGCTCCGTCCACGACCGTCGCGTCGGTGATGCGCGGCGCAGCGTTGATTACTACACGCCGGTCGTCCGCGGTCGCAACGACCTCGGTCTGGACGCCGGTGGGAGCTTCCAGGATCTCCAACACGTTTTCCAGGATGCCGCCCGGCGCGAGCATGCAGCCGACGCACTCCACGTCATCGATGACGTCCCAGTTATCCGTGTAACAGCCGAAGTCATGAGCGCGCGTGCTCTGCTGGTTCATGCCCGAAATGGTGATCATCTCGGCGAAGTGTTTCCAGGGGAGGGTGTGGTCGTACTTCGCCAGCTCGAGCAGTACTCCGGCATAGGCCAATCCGTTCCACTGTACCGGGCGTGCGAACCAACTGCCCACGTAGTGGGTCGCGCCGAAAATGGCGATCGAGCTGCCCTTCATCAACGGCGGTTGTTCGGGCGCCTGCCACATGTACACGAACGGCAGTCCGGTCTTCGCCCAATAGACGGCGCGCTGGAGCATCTCCGGGTCCTTGGTGATCCGGTACGCCAGCAGATACACTTCGCAGCAGTCGCCCGAGGCGAGAATATCGGGCGAGTGGACCGGGCATTCCCAGACCTGAGATGCGCGGGGAATCTGGAACTGCTCCATGAATTTGAGCGTGCGCAGGGCCGCGTCGAGCGCGTGGGGATCGCCGGTACGCAGCGCGTTCTGGAGTGTGCCGCGAATCGCCTGTGCGCAGATACCGGACTCGGCGGTCCCGGCCACACCGAGCGTGCGAGTGGTCTCCCGCGGCACAAACCCGTACCTGCCGTCAGCGGGCACGCGTGCGGCTCCGATGCGCGCTGCGGCCAGCATCCCGCGCAGCGCTCCGCAGGGCGCACCCCCCAGGTGCAGCGTGGCCCCCAATTCCGCCGGGTTGACCATGGTCCGCCCCTTCTCGTCCAACCGCCGCGCGAAGGCCGGGTCCGACAAGAGCCGGGAGGCGAGCACGTAGTACCGCAGCGCCACGTCCGGATTCGCACCAGGCGCCCACTGCAGAACTGCATGCCAGCCCTGCTCCTCCGCATTCCACAGGACGGTGTCGTACGACTTGAGCGCCATCGCCACCGTGTCTTCATAGCTGCGCGGTTTCGGTGGCAGGTCCGGCACACCATAGCGCTCGAGGTACAGATCCATCGAACGCAGCACGTCCGACTTCGACTCGGCGTACACCGCCGCCGCCAGAGTCAGTTGCGCGCCGGGCTGCAGATCATAGGCGGTGTGGGCCAGCAGCGTGTTGGGCGCCAGATGGTCGGGGATGGACGGCAGGCACAGGCCCAGCAGATGGTTCGCATGCCCTTCGATGAAATTCGGCGACGCGAACACGGCGGTCGGCCGGTCGTGCTGGCCATCCCACTTCTGCAGTGGATCCCACATCAGGCCGACGATGCCCCCGTCCTTCTCCACCGCCATGCTCGGCACCGTGACCGTGTTGGGGTGCGGCGCGAAACGGATGTTCATCGGCGCGGCGATATCGAGCGTACTCGACGACCGCTCGCCAGACTCCATGTATTCGCTGCCGGGAAAGAGCGCCAGGTCCTGCTGGGCGCCGAACGCGCCCTCGCCGGCCCACAGCCAGGGTCCGCGGAACGCGGCGATCTGCAGCGGCCTGTCCGCACAGAGCGTGTAGACCGCATCGATGTACGACTTCTCCTGCTGCAGCGTCAATGTCAGCGAGGCAGTCACCGTCGCGGCGTCAGTCTCCGTCGTCCCTGTGAGCTGCAGCACTACCTGCCCGTCGACCTGCTGGGCCGTCGCCTCCTGGAACGCCAGATCGACGGCCGCGCTGGCGTGTTCCAGGCACAGGCTGGCCAGATGCGGCAGGACTGCCATGGGCCGCGTCCTGCCGCCGTCCACGGCATCCAGCCGCGCGTGGGCGAAGCCGGCCTGGTTCCTGGTGAGCGTGAGCAGCACCTTGTCGTTGCCGATCCATGCGGCGTCAGGTCCAACTTCCGCGCCGAGCTGCCCGGGATCCGCCGGACGAGGAAAGGCCGGCGCAACCACCACCTCCGTCTCCCGCCGCTGCCCGTCCGGGCCGGTGAGCGCAAACGCCGTCCGGCCCTCGGCTACCGGCGTGAAGGTCCATGTGACATTCGTGGCCACGCCCGGCGCCAGTGCGGCCACCTGCTGCGTGGCCGGTGCCACCGCCGCGTGTGCGGGCGCCGTCTCCACCGTGAGCGCGACATCCTTGAGCGGCGTCCCCCCGGCGTTCTCGACCCGCGCGATCAACCGGCCCGCCTGGCCGCGCGTCGCCATGGCCTCTTCCGACGCGAAGGAGATGATCTGCAGCCGCCCCGGGCCTACAGGCTTTTCAGCGAGGACCAGCGACTTGAGTGTGACCTGCGTTCCCGGTTCGCCGTCCAGACGCAGGCTCAGCCGCTTGAGTGCGCCGGTCCACATCGGGTTCCCTGCCAGCTGCAGCGTCGTGACGAACGGGCCCGCAGGCACGTCGAACTGCACCGCATTGCAGCCGGGAAAACTGCCGTCGGACTCGTCTGCCCAGTACAGTCCGCCCGCCAGCTTGCCCGTGCTGTGCAACTCCAGGCACGCCACCCGACAATCGGCGGTCTGGAGATCCAGCACCGGGCTGACCAGCGTGACCCCATCGGTCAGCAACGTCGTCTCCGCCCCGGCGGCACCGCCAGTCAGGTGCGTACCGCCCGACACCGCCAGCCATGCACCGTTGCTCTGCGCGAAATCCCAGGCTGGGCTCCGCGGGTCATGCTCACCCCGCTGACCCTGTCGGATGCGAATGTAATCCAGCTCGACCGCCGTACCATCTCCGTCGGGCAGATCCAGACGCAGTCCCCATACCTTGGCGCGCCACAGCGGATAGACGAAGTAAGTGTGCCATTGCCCATCGGGAATGCACTGGAAACTCCGCTCTCCACCCGGAACGAAACCGCGGCGTGCGCCGTCCACGATGCTGGCCCAGAAGAACTCGGCCCCAGTGCCTCGCCCGCCGAGTTTCATTCGCAGCTCGATGTACTGGAAGTCGTTGCAGGTGATGTCGGCCTGCAGACTCATTGTGTGCATGTACGGGTCCCCTCCCGTAACCTCCGTCCTGAGCGTCCCGCCCTGCACGGTGAAGGGTGCCAGCGAGTGGGTCGGCCCCCAACCTTCCGCATCGCCATCCGTATTGAATTCCCAGGCTCTGATCATCTCTTGCGCGCAGGCGTCAGCGGTGACCAGCCCTAGAGCCAAGGTACACGTGATCAACATCTTCATGGCACACCTCCGTAGTTTGGCAGACTGTCAGATTCGATTATAGATCAGCGGGGAGCCGCCGAGGCGGACGACTGTGTCACGTCGCAGCTCAACATGGCATATCCGCGGGGCGGCAGGTCGAACCGGAGTTCGACGGTCTCCTCGGCCGGCTGCACGGTGACGGGCCACTGGTGGATCGACTCGACGACCTGGACCTCGCCGCCGAGTCCCAGTTCGTTGCGCAAGAGCGACAAGGCAACCGGCTGTGCCGCGTCGGTCGGATTGTGGACGGTGAAGGCCAGATCTCCGTCCGCCACCGTGCCGTAGCGTTCGACGCGCATGGTCTCCGGTTCGGCCGCAGCACACGGCACGGGCTCCCATCCGGCCGCGTCCAGCTTCCTGATCAACGGCAGGTATTTGACGAACAGGTGCCGATCGCGATTGTACCAGCTGGGATTGGAGAAGTAGGGCACGTTGGCGAGGCTGCTGTGTCCGTGGAACGCGCTCGGGTAGACCGCATAGAACAGGCACTGCTCGAAGTACTCGCTCATGCGTTGGCCGGTGGACGCGTAGTCGTTGTTCATCAGCATGAGATACGGTCGTCCGGCCGCCATCGAGCGGAAGAAGAGCCAGCGTGGTTCCGGCACGGGAGTCCAGTTCCCGTTCTCCAGCCAGGCGTACTCGCGGCCGGGAATGTCGATGTACGGCACGAGGAACCACAGGCGGAAGAAGGCGTCGTTGCCCATCAGCGCCAGTCCCTGTGCGCGCAGCCGTGCCGACAGTTCCTGGACAAAGGCGTAGGTCCCCCAGAAGTTGAGCAGCGCGACGCGATGCGTGGCGGGATCGAACGTCAGGGGGTACTGCGAGACGCGCCAGTGCTCGCGCCGGTAGTTCAGCAGCAACCCCCACCCTTCCAGCGAATCGATGTACACGCCGTCCAGACCCACCGAGGGCGCCGACTTCCACCCCAGCGCCGACGCGAGCTGGTCGAGTTCGAACTGGGCTTTGTTGAGGGCGCCGCCGGCAGGCACCGCCGGGTCGGCATTCACGCCCAGCGGGACGAGCTGTGTCCAGGCGACGGGTCCGAGGTACATGTCGTAGCGTCCGTCCGCACGTTCGACGCCGCTCACCAGGGTCGCGCGCGCCCGGGCGTCGCCTTGCTCGGCATCCTCCTTGAGCTGCGCCATACACAAGTCGTACGTGGGCTGCTCCGTACCGCGGACTGTCCGCCAATTGGTCTGCGGTTCGCAGTAGACGAAGCTGCCCACCCCCAGCTGTTCGTCCTGGGCGACAGTGTGCAGGTCCTGCAGCGCCACTTCGCGGAAGGCGAAGCCGAAATCCTGCGGACCTTGGATGGTCTCCAACGCTTGAAAGGGCAGCCACAGGCCGCCCGCGCCGACGCGGCGCTGAAACACCTCGGGATAGCGTGCGTAGTACTCCGCCAGCGCCCGCCGGAAGGCCCAGCGGGGTGCCACTTCGAATGCGATCACCGATGCATCGGCGCGCGACGGAAACTGCTCAGGGACCGGGGACACCCCCAGGTCGAACTCCGCACGCAACTCCCGCTGCCCCGCGTCGTAGACGAACCGGACCATCCGCGGCGGCTCCGGCGGCACAGCCAGGCAGAACGCCCGCCCCTGGCACGCGACGACGGCCAGCGGGTAGCGCGACGCCGTGCCGGTTGCGCCGCAGCTGACGTCTACCTCGTTGGCATACGCGCCGGCCTCCGTGATCGGTCGCTGGGCCTGCGGGTCGTCCCACCAGGTTCCGCCGATGGCGTCCAGATCCACGCAGCAGGCGAGCGTCAGCGCACGGTCCTGACCGCGGAGGTCGAGGCAGGTGCAGCGAGAACTCCACCCTCCCGCACCCGCGTTCCGCGTCACTTCCAGACGCAGACCCAGCTGGTCGGCCAGGCCGTCACCGTCCGCTGCGTCGGCAGGCATCAGTGGAGTCGCCGCGGCGACGTCGCGAACGCGCCAGTGCGCATGCAGCCAGGCCGGTGCCCAGTCGGCGTCTGTGGCCGGGGCTCGCTCCTCGGCAGCGCGAGCCAGCTCGTCCGCAGCTGCCGGCAGCTGCGGCCTCACCAGGTCCGACCCCAACCACCCGGCGGCCGCCACCAGCATTGACACCAGGAACCTGCACCGCATCGCACACCTCTCAGGCTCATGAGCAGATCCGCGTCGACGCCGGAACCGCGTCAACACGCATCACGTTGTACAGCACCGGGTGTGATTGTAGCCGATGCAGGGAACGTGACGCAAAGGGCGGCACGCCGCCGAACAGCGTGACACCCGAACACGCGAGTGACTACCCCATGTCACCAGAACAAGCAGCGTCACCCGAACAAGCAGCGAGACGACCCGGACACAGTGCGGCCCGTGCCGGTGCCGGCCTGCCGGCCATGCGGCCGCCCGCCTCCCAGCGGCTTGGCCGATGTCGCAGCCGCCGATATACTGGGGGTTTCCCGTGCGGCGGATGGCAAGCGGCGGAGTGAATCATGCTCAACGACGGCGACAAGGGTGTTGTCATTCAACGTGACCGGCAGACTTACGGCATAGCGCCGCATGTGCCCTGCGGGGTGGTTACGCCCGCCGTCCTGCGGAAGATCGCGGACGTGGCAGAGCGTTACAACATCCCTATGCTGAAGATCACCAGCGCCGCCCGCATCGCCCTGCTGGGCATCCGCGAAGAGGATGTCGATGCGATCTGGAACGAGCTGGAGATGGACCCGGGGAGTGTCGTCGGCATCTGCGTCCGCAGCATCAAGGCGTGTCCCGGCACGACGTACTGCAAGCGAGGCCAGCAGGACAGCCTCGGGCTCGGCATGATCCTGGACGAGAAGTACCACGGACTGGAACTGCCGGGCAAGATGAAGATCGGGGTGAGCGGCTGCCCGAACCAGTGCGGCGAAACGAGCTTTAAGGACATCGGGCTGGTCGGCACAGCCAAAGGCTGGCGGGTCTATGTCGGCGGCAACGGCGGCACGAGTCCGCGGATCGGCGAGATCCTGGCCCAGCGGATTGACACCGATGCGGCTCTGCAGCTCCTCGACAGAATCCTCGAGTACTATCGAGCCAACGCCAAGCCGAAGGAGCGGATGGGACGCATGATCGAGCGGCTCGGGCCGGAGCATCTGGAAGAGGCGTTGGGACTGGGAAGCGACGCCTAGTCCCAGTCGCTGGCCGGCCCGCGCACCCTCACCTGGCAGCGTCCGCTACGACCACCTCCT
>DAISIS010000282.1:0-7423 GCA_036821925.1 Pirellulaceae bacterium | reverse complement strand
GCCGTTCGGCGGAGCCTGGACGTACGGCAACCTGCCCCCCCAGCTCCACTGAACAAGACCACTGCGGCGTCCGCCGCTGACCAGCTGTTTCCTCCCGCGTCCTGATCAACACCGTTCGTTCGCTCACCTTTGGAGTTCACTGCCATGACTACACGCCGTACTTTCCTCAAGACCTCCCTGGCGGCTGGCGCCGCTCTGACGACCCCCTTGTCGCTCACCCGATCGGCCCACGCGGCGGGTGCGGACGGATTCCGAGTGGGCCTGATCGGCTGCGGCGGACGCGGCAGCGGGGCGGCCGCCAATGCGATGAACGCGGGGGAGGATGTCAAACTGGTCGCCATGGCCGACCTGTTCGAAGATCGGCTGGCCCCCGCGCGCACGCGGCTGAAGGAGTTGAGCCCGAACCAGGTGCAGGTGGACGACGACCATCTGTTCCACGGGTTCGACGCGTACAAGAAGGTGCTCGAGAGCGATGTGGATGTGGTCCTGATCGCCCCGGCATCCCACTTCATTCCCGCCCACCTCGGCGCTGCGATCGCGGCGGGCAAGCACGTCTTCTGCGAGAAGCCGCATGCACTCGATGTGCCCGGCATCAAGGCAGTCACCGGCATCTGCGAAGAAGCCAAGCAGAAGGGATTGGCCATCGTCTCCGGACTCTGCTGGCGCTATGACCAGGCGGTGCGTGAGACGATGAAGCGGGTCCACGACGGAGCGATCGGCGAGATCATCGCCGTCCAGGAAAACTACGTGGGCGGCCCGTACTACGCCAAAGAACGCGACCCGCAGTGGAGCGAACTGGAATACCAGTTCCAGAACTGGTACCACTTCAACTGGCTCTCCGGCGACCAGACCGCGCAGCAGCTGATTCACAGCATCGACAAGGGCTCCTGGGCGCTGGGCGACGTGCCCCCCGTCAAGGCTTGGGGACTCGGCGGGCGCCAGGTGTGCCTGGAACCCAAATACGGCGACCAGTACGACCATTTCAGCGTCGTCTTCGAATACGCCAGCGGCGTGCGGATGTACGCGTACTGCCGCGACATTCCCGGCTGCTCGTTCAACGAGACCTCCGACGTCATTCTCGGCACCAAGGGCAAAGCCTTCATGCCGGACCGCTGCCGCATCGAAGGCGCCCATCCCTGGCGCGCTGAAAAGTCACAGGAGGTCATGTACGACAGCGAACACAAGGCCCTGTTCGACTCGCTCCGCAAAGGCCAGCCGATCAACAACAGCAACTACATGATCCTCAGCTCCATGCTCGCAATCCTTGCTCAGATGGTCTGCTACACCGGCGAGCAGATCACGTGGGAACAGGCCATGGCCTCCACACTCGACTTCTCCCTGCCGGAATACAACTGGGACGCCGAGCCACCCGTCAAGCCGAACCCCGACGGGACCTATCCGAGCCCGCTGCCCGGCGTCACGAAGTTCGTGTAACCGGCAGACGGAAGGGGGAGTGCGGAACCGCTCGACACAACGAGGAGGCCCGGCGATGATGTGTCACAACCGAGTTCTGGCGCTGGTGCTGGTGCTGCTGGCGGGCGTCTGCTGTGGCCCGCCGGCGACTTCCTGCGCCGACACCCTCTACGTTTCGCCAGCCGGGGATGACAACTGGTCGGGCCGGCTCGAGCAGCCTGACGGTGCGCGCACGGACGGTCCGCTGGCGACATTGCACGGTGCCCGCGCCAGGTTGCGGCAGCTGCGCGCCGCAGGCTCCGCTCAGCCCCCCCTGACCGTCCGCGTGCTGGACGGCGTTTATTACCTGCCAGAGCCGTTCGTCCTCACCCCCGAGGACAGCGGCTCCGCCGACGCACCGGTCGTGTTCGAGGCAGCCGCTGGCGCACGACCGGTCCTGAGCGGGGGTCAGGTGATCTCCGGCTTCCAGCAGCATGGCCCGCTGTGGGAAGTCGAGATTCCGGAGGTCAAGGCCGGTCAGTGGTACTTTCGCCAGCTGTTCGTCAACGGCCAGCGGCGGCAACGCGCGCGGTCCCCCAACACCGGCTATCATCGGGTGGCGCAGACCCTGCCGGGCCCTCCCGATGCACAGAATCGGCCGATCGCCCGCGACCGGTTTGCCTTCGCCCCCGATGATCTGGCCCCCTGGCAACAGATCGAGGATGTGAACCTGATCCTGATGCACTCGTGGGAAACGTCGATCCATCCCCTCAAGTCTGTAGACGCGGCGGCGCGAACGGTCTACTTTGCGGCGCCTTTGAAAGAGTGGTGGTGCATCGGCTTCTGGGAACCCCAGCAACGGTATTGTGTCGAGAACGCGCGCGAACTGCTGGATCAACCGGGCGAGTGGTATCTGAGCCGCGACACGGGCGTGCTGAGCTATTGGCCCCTGCCGGGCGAACAGCTGGCGGACGCGCGTGTCGTGGCGCCCCGCTTGACCGAACTGGTGCGGCTCGACGGCGATCCGGATCAGGGCCAGTTCGTCGACCACGTCACCCTGCGTGGCCTGACGTTCCACCACACCGACTGGGTGCTCGATCCGCGCGGCAACAGCAGCACGCAGGCAGCCGTCGAAGTGCCCGCGGCGATCGTGGCCGACGGGGCCCGCCACTGCACGCTCCAGGCGTGCGAGGTCGCCCATGTGGGCACCTATGGCATCTGGCTGCGGCGCGGTTGCAGCGAGTGCCGGGTGGACCGCAATCGGCTCTGGGATCTGGGAGCGGGCGGCATTCGCGTCGGCGAGGCCCAGATGGCGTCCACCGACGCGGCCGAGTCCCAGCACAACGTCGTGGACAACAATCACATTTATGACGGTGGACACGTCTATGCCGCGGGCGTGGGCGTCTGGGTCGCACAAAGCAGCCACAACCGCATCTCGAACAACGATATTCACGACCTCAACTACACCGGCATCAGCATCGGCTGGAACTGGGACGATGCGCCGAACCGCACACACCACAATGTGATCGAGCGGAACCACGTGCACCAGGTGGCGCGCGGCGTGCTGAGCGACGCGGGATTGATCTACTGCCTGGGGGTCTCGCCCGGCAGCGTGATCCGGAACAACGTGTTTCACGACATCTGGCCATACGCGCAGCCAGCCTTCGGCTGGGGTATCTACCTGGACGCCACCTGCGGCGAATACCTCGTGGAGAACAACCTGGTCTACAACACCCAGAGTGGCGGCCTGATGTTCAACAATGGCGGCCACCAGCACGTGATCCAGAACAACATCTTCGCCCTGTCGGCCAGCCACGCCCTGTGGCCGTACGCGGAACGTAGACCCAGTGTCTTCCGCCGCAATATCGTCTATCTGACCCAGGGCGAATTGCTCATCCCGCTCGGCGAACGGTCGCTCGAAGAGCGGCTGGCAGCTGGTGAGCCGCCGGGGGAGTGGAATCAGAATCTGTACTGGCACACGGCCGGCGCAGATCAACTGCAGTTCTACCGTCGCAGCTTCTCCGCGTGGCAGGCGATCGGCCTGGACCGTGAATCACTCGTCGCCGATCCGCTGTTTGTCGACCCCGCGCGCCGGGATTTCCAGCTCGCGCCCGACTCACCGGCGTGGGACCTCGGCTTCCAGCCGCTCAACATCCAGGAGGTCGGACTCTACGGCGACCCGGCCTGGGTGGCGGAGGCGAACCACAGCCAGTGCTCCGTCACGCCGCTGCCACCGAACTAGCCCGCAAACAAGCGCATGATCGGCAGCATCACCGGGCGATCAGCAGGGCCGACAGCACCTGGGCGTAGATCCGATGCCCGAAATCATTGGGATGGTTCACGCCGTTGCCGGTCAGGTCCCAATCGTTCTTGCGCCGCAGGAGTTCTTCCCAGACGGACGTCATATCGGCCAGCGCACAACCGGGCCCGCAGAGCGCCGCCAGCTTGTCGCGATACTGAGGAAACAACTCCTGGTGCAGCGCGACCCAGTCCCGATTGCCCAGCATGGTGGCGAGCAGAATGAAGTCGGTGTCGGGCCTGGCGCTGCGCACCGCGTCCATCATCGACCGGATGTTGGCCTGATACTCCTCGGCCGGTCGGCCGGCGGAGTCGTTCATGCCGAACGCCAGAATCACCAGATCGGGTGCGGCGTCGATGACCTTGCCAATGTTCGCCAGTCCCCACGTCGTGTCGGTGCCACCCACCGCGAAATTGTCGAGCGTCACCTGCGCTCCGTACGCCGCCTGCAGATTCTGGACCAGCAGGTCCTGGTAAGGCGGCTGATAGGGCGGCACCTGCGCCCAGCCGGAGGCGTTGCAGCCGGTCGAGATGCTGTCGCCCAGCAGGGCGATCTTCAGCGTCTTCTTCTCCTGCAGTCGGGCCAGCGTGCGCGCCAGTTGCTCCCGCGCCAGCGTGGGCACGGCCACTGGCCAGCTGGCGTCGTACGTGTACGTCACCACCGTCTGCATGTCGTGGTATTCATGCCCGCCACCAAAGAGGATCTCACCCTGCCCGTCGCGATGCGTCAGCGAGTAGGGCTGCGAGCCTGGCGGACGCCGCAGATCGGCCGGGGTCTTGCAGACGATGCGCGAGCCCGCAGGCAGCGTCAGCTCCCGGCTGCCCGCCTGCCAGGTGTAGTCCCGACCCTCCTCGTATGTCACTTCGCCCGACGCGCTGCGCACCGACAGAATCCGCGTGGGTGGGAACAGCAACGGTGCGCGCGGCAATTCGTCGCTCCCGTGCCTCACGAACAACACCGTCTCGCCGTACATCGTCGTCGACTGCCAGAACGGCTCCAGCTGCTCGGCCGAAGACTGCCATGCCCGCGGCGGATCATCCGCCCGCAACAGCAACGGCTGCGCCGCAAACAGCAGCAGGATGCCCATGGCAGATGGCACGCAGGAACGAGTGCCAGATGACCGCTGGCCAGTCGTACCCGCGTCGACCCGGCCGCGCGGCGATTCGGAGAGTACTTCACCACAACGTGCGCTGTTGCCCTGCGTCATACGCTATTCCTTCGTACCCAGGTGTTTTGCCTGTTGGGCATTCGTCACTCGTCACTCGTCACTCGCCCCACGTCCCACGTCATTCGCCGCGCAGCGCCTCGCCGTACTCCATCAGCACAGGTTGCGGATCGCCGTGCAGCCGGACATAGTCCGCATCGATGAAGCAGGCAAAGCTCGTGACGTGCTGAATGCCGCGCCGGCGATAGCTCTGCAGGTCCGCCTGCAGGACCTCCGGGTGCCAGGGGAGTTTGGCCGCCGGGCGCTGCCAGTTCGAGAACCGCGACACATCCAACCAGTACTCCAGCACCTGGGTGGTGTCGCGTGGGAAGACTTCCAGATTGGCGTCGAGCATGTCGAGGCGATCGACCAGCGGCAGATCGCGCTGCTGTTCGAACGGTCGATCATGCTGGCGCCGGATTGGCGCATACTCGAGGAACACGCCCGGCTGCGGCTGCACCTGCCGCGGCGCTTCGAGGGTGGGGCCGTAGGCGATATGACACACCATGGCTTCGGGATCGTGGTGCTTGCGCAGGGCATCGAGCATGGCGTGTTCGACCAGCAGCGCCTGCTCGCTCGCCGACAGTCCCCGGCATTTGTCACAATGGCACCATTCCCGCCCGTCGTCAGGCCAGTAGAAGAAGCGGTGTGTTGTCGGCGCCAGCAGCTTTGCGTATTCCACCGCCGCCTCGGCGATGAGTTCCAAAGCGCGCGGGTGCGACGGGCAGCAATTGAAGTCCACATTGCGCTGCCCGCTGGCGTCCACACGGAACATGCTCGCATCCTGGCTGACGTATTCGCGCGACAGCAGGTCTCCCATGGCGTGCAGTTCGTACTCCACCTGCAGGCCCAGCTGCCGGCAGCGTTCGATGAACTGCTGCCCCTGGTCCGACTGCACGAACTTCACCAGCACGTCGAGCCGCCGGGCAGCATGCAGGCCGATCGTCGTGAGTCCCGCGCGGGCCGCCCGCTCCGGCCAGTCGGCAAGCGTCAAGTCGAACGGATAGAGGATAATGCCGCGTGTCGAGGCACTTGCCGGTCCTTCGGCAGTGGACCGACCTGCCATGCCCGCCACGGCCGCCATTGTCGACACTACCAGGAATCTGCGACGTTTCATCTTGCATCACTCCGCACGGCCGTGCGGCCGCGTTACTCATGCCAGCCGGTAGTCCAGTTCTGACCAGGGTGATATTGTACTTGCCGCCTGTTCGCGAGTCTCCCCACCTCAGATTGCCGGCGCTGAAAAACCCGGGGCACGGGGGTGCCGGACGGCGATCGGGTCTGTCCCTGGGCGGCTGAACGCGTGTCGTGCATGCACGATCCGGCCAGCGTGGACACCGCCTGCCACCACTGCCTACGTCACTGCCTGCCATCATTCCTGCCCGTGCGCTGGCGGGTATAACAGATGATTGTTTGAACCCACAACGCCCGCTGTCCGCCCGCGCGGGGGCCGAATCCGCGGCTATGCGGCCCGGCTGCGTCGCCGGCGATCACTTCCTGCATCAGGAGTTGAACGGAGATGGCTGAGAGCAGCCTGTTGCCCTGTGCGACTGCCCTACCGGCTGCACGGCGGCGCCGCCATGTGCGGCAATTGGCCGGCCTGCTTGTCCTCGGCAGTGTGTGGACCTGCACTGCGCTCACCTCGCGGGGCGCAGCGGCACAGGACCAGTATTTCGGCATCCATGTCGTGGACGAAGACACCGGGCGTGGTGTGCCGCTGGTGGAATTGGAGACGGTGCACCACCTGCGTTACGTGACCGACAGTGCCGGTTGGATTGCCCTGGATGAACCGGAGCTGATGGATCGGCGCGTGTTCTTTCAGGTACGAAGTCACGGTTACTCGCATGCCCAGGACGGCTTCGGATTCGCCGGCGTGGTGCTCAATCCGACGCGCGGCCAAGAGGCCGTGATACGGGTGCGGCGCGTCAACGTCGCGCAGCGGCTGTACCGCCTGACGGGCGAAGGCATCTATCGCGACAGCATGCTGCTCGGGAAAGCGGTGCCGCTGCGCAGTCCGCTTGGCAACGGCCAGGTTGCCGGTCAAGACTCGACTTCGGCCGTGGTCTACCGCGACAGGATCTACTGGTTCTGGGGTGACACCACTGGCGTGCGTTACCCGCTAGGGCATTTCTGGACGGCGGGTGCGACGTCCGCGCCGCCCGGTGCGGGGTTGAACCCCGACCTGGGAATCGACCTGGAGTACTTCGTGGACAACGAGGGATTCAGCCGCCCGCTGGCGCGACTGGGTGTCGAGTCCGGACCGGTCTGGATCGATGCCGTCTGCGTGGTGCCTGACGCGAATGGCGAGGACCGTCTCGTGTGCCACTACGCCCACATGAAGGATCTCGGCGAAGTACTCGACCACGGACTGGCGGTCTACGACGATGCGACACAGCGGTTCGAGCGATTCACTCCTTTGGAGCTGAGGGCGCTGTGGCGGTTCCCAGGCCAGACGCATCCGATTCGTCACACAGAAGGAATCCGGGACTACCTGTATCTGGGAGAAGTGTTTCCGACGGTGCGGGTCC
>DAISIS010000281.1:0-7431 GCA_036821925.1 Pirellulaceae bacterium | reverse complement strand
CCCAGGCACGCAGGTCGATCTGCACGGCACCCTCGCGCAGCGGGAGCGTGCCGACAGGATCTTCGAGCAAGTTGACTTCCTCGGCGGCCACCACGGGCACTGCCAACCGAATCGTCGCGGAAACCGGGTTCCCGCTCGTTTCGAACACCCGCAGCAAGGCGGCACCATTCGAACCAGATTGCAGGGCACTCAGCATGACGCTGGCCGGACTGATCTGGAGGAGTCCCCAACGGCTGGGCAGCGTGCCGGGATGCGAGTCGGCCGTCTGCACGACCAGCGGGTGATTGAACTCCCAGCCGTCGCGATAGATGCCGGCCGCGCGCCAGTCGCCTGCGTGCGGGACCAGGGCATAATCGAAAACCAACTCGCTGCCCACCTCGAAGCCCGAGTCGGACGACATGCCCGGCTCATAACCCCCACCGTACCCGTACGCCTGGATCCGCGCGCTGCGGGCCAGCGACAGCAACATCGTGCCATCCGACACGTTGTTGCCGGGCAACCCGCGGTTGAGCACGGCCAACCCCCGGACACCGTCGGCGTAGTCGACCCAGTTCTGCGCCGGCAACTCGATCCCCGCCGGGCGTTCCAGCGCGCCAAACGGGATCTCATGCACCGAACGGCCGCCGCGGATCGAGGTGGGGAAGAGGACCCGATAACGCACCGACTGTTCCTGGTTGACCAGACGCGTGTGCACGTCAATCCGGCGGAGCCCGTGGTACAGCCGGACGCGGGTCGCAAACTCGTTCTGGCCGCCGAACGGATGCGCAACCTGGAACTCGGAAAACACCGGGCCGTGCAGCACGGTTCCCGGTTCGCCGCCCTGTTCGCTGCTCAGCACCGCCTGACCCGGCCGAGGCGCCGGGTGCGGCGTCCGGGGAGCCACGAACAGACCCGCGTTGAGGTTCTGGTAAAGCTCCCACAAATCGCCGCGGTCTTCTTCCCGCGCTACGACGTTGCCCGGCGCCGCAAACACTTCCCACTCCGGGGACGTCGCCTGGGCCTTCGTCGTCAGACGCGTCAGGGCACCGCTGTGAAGATCGCATTCCAGCCGGTACAGCTCGTTCTCCAGAACGGGTTCGTCTGGCGCAGCGGCGCCGGTGGCGTGTGCGACAGACTGGGGCACGATGTGAAACACGCTGTAACCCAGCGCCGGGACATCCCGCGCCAGAATGGCCAGCTCGGTCTGCAGCAGCGCTGCGTCCCGTCCGCGCACTTCGCGGAGCGTCTGGACCGGGACCTTTCTCCCTTCCGGATCGACCACGTCGACGCTCAAGATGCCAGGGTCGCTCAAGCCGACAGTCACGCTGGCGACATCGGTGCGCGGCCAGCCGAGCATGTTCCACACGACCACGGGAATGCCCGCCCCCCGCGTGTCGATCGCCGTCGTGATCGCCCGCAGGCGGCTCTCCAACTCGCCGCAGGCAAGCCGGCGTGAGAAGTCATAGCCACGCAGCGTGTCTTCGTACACACCATCCGTCATCACCCCCGACATGAGATCGTGTGCCTGATTGAACAGCGCGGGTTCCCATGCCCGCCACACAATCGCCTGATCGGCGGGCATCCCGAGCCACGACAGGAGCACGCCGCATTTCTCCACACTCGTCAGCAACCGCTCGATTTCCCGCGTGCGCTGTTTCAACGCAATCCGGCTGCTGTAGGTCCCCTGGAAAATCGGGTTGAGGTCGCCGCGAACGACCGGCCGGTCAGGGCGCTGCGCCACCAGCGCTTCAAAGTCCTGCGGCACGGCCAGCCGGAGTTCGAACGGCGCGCCGGCTTCCCGATTGAATCGCGCGACCAGGGCCGGCACGTGCGGCTCCGGCTCACAGACATCGGCCCCCGCAAGTCCCACCCGTCCACGGCCACGCGAATAGGGAGCAATCGCGTCAAACCGCTGCCGGAAGAAGTCCGCAAACGCCGGCCATTCGGCGGGCGAGCCGTAAGTCAGGGCGTAGCTGTGAGGCAACCAGAAGGCCGGAATGCGCGTGCCGTCGAGCCCCTCCCACAGGAATTCGGACGGCGTATCGGCCGCCGGCACGCCGCGCTGCGTCCAGAACGACCGGTACCCGCCCAGCGCAAGCAGTTGGGGCATCTGGGGATGGTGGCCAAATGTGTCCAGCTGCCAACCGACCGTCACATCCACGCCGAGCCGGTCGCGAAAAAAGCTCTTGCCGTACTGCATCTGCCGCACAAAGGACTCCCCGCTCGGCATGTTCACGTCCGGCATGACATGCGTGCCACCGGCAATCGCCAGCCGCCCCTGCTCGACAAACTGCCGAAACGCCGCGGCCTCTTCCGGATAGCGATCCAGAAACGGCTCGACGTAGCAGCGTTGATCAAGCACAAAGCGATAGTGCGCGTGGCTTTTGAGCAAGGCGAGCGCACGCAGGATGTTCGGCAATCCGAGGTCGAGGTATTCTGATCGGGTCTTGAACACCGCTCCTTCCCAGTGCGTGTGTGGGATGAAGTAGAACACGTCCGTGTCGGCGTTCCCCGCCGGCCCAGCGTCGACCGCGTCCTGCGCGGCGGCACCGGTGCCGCAGAGGAGGGCCCCGAGAAACAGCACCCACATGCGGCCACTTCCGATTCGCGCTGCGTTGGCACTCATGAGTCCTGGCTCCTTTCGGCAACGAACTGCGGGTTGCTGTCCCCCGCCACACTGACGATCAGCCCCAATTGACGCAGTTGCTCGATATCCTCCGCCGCCGCACCGGCATCGGTGATCACTTCGTGAATCCGCGCTGTATCGAGCACCCGGCAGAGCGCCCGTTGACCGAACTTCGAGTGATCGAGCAGCAGCACCACGCGCCCCGCCTGTTCCGCGATGATCCGCTTGATGCGAAACGTCGCCATGGATGACTCGAACATCCCCTCGTCCGCCACAAACCCCTTCGTGGAGAAATACGCCACGTCCACGAACAGATGCCGCGCCGCTTCCTCCGCCGTTGGCCCCACGAAACAGGCAGACGCCGCGTCAAACTGCCCACCCAGACTGACAATCGTGTGGCCTCTCGCCTGGCCGAATTCCAGACAGACCAGAGCCGAATGAGTCACGATTGTCAGTTCGCGCGCCTGGCGGGCCAGTTGACGCGCCAGCACGAGGCATGTCGTGCTGCCGTCGAGAAACACCGTCTGCTGCGGACGCACCTGCTCGCATACCACCGCTGCGATCTGCGATTTCTCGCGCCGCCGCGTGTTGAGCCGCTGCTCAACCGCCGATTCATACAGGTGCTGGGGCGCGTGAGCCGTCTGGGCGCCGCCAAGCGTCTTGATTAGCTTGCCGCGTTCCACCAGCGTGTCGACATCGCGCCGGATCGTCATTTCCGACACGCCACACATGCCCGCCAGTTCCTGGTAGGAGCAAGCGCCGAGCGTATCCACCCGCTGGACGATGTAGGCCTGTCGGTCACGCGGATGCATATGGGTCCCCCTCCGATCAACGCCGTCTGTGCCTCGGCTCTGCCCGCCCGTGCGTGCAGGACGCTCGCCGCGACCACGCAGGTCCCCAACCCGGCAGACGCGCTCGCCCCATCGCACTGACCGCCCTACCGCAGGCCCGATTGTAGCACCAGAAAGAGAATACTCAACAAATATTGTTAAAAAATCACACCCAACCTGGAGCCGACCGTCTCAGCGCTGCTGGGGCGTTGCCCCAGGTACGGTGAACCCCGGCCGTTGGCCTAGCGAGCGACGCCAACGCGGCGAACTCACGGCGAACTCAGACACCCACCGTTCAAGGCAAACTCAGCAGGCGAACTCAGACACCCACCGTTCAGACAACACACCACCCAGCAGAGCGGCGGGCGAACTCAGACACCCACCGTTCAACAGGCGAACTCAGACACCCACCGTTCAGACAGCACACCACCCAGCAGAGCGAGTGGATGGATGAATGGATGGCGAGGGTGACGTGCCCGCACGTTTCGCGGCGTCCCAGCCAATAGCTAGCATTTGCCCGAACACCAAACTGGCCCGCTGGATACGTTGCCGGCATTTTTCGGCATGGGGCACGAGCGAAACAGCCCCGCCTTTTTATTGGTCCACTTACCTCCAAAGTGGCGCAACATCAGTGCTGAAGCTGTTGGACTTCGTCGCGGGCGAATCGGCGATAGGCCTGCACCAAAGCCCAGCGCAGGTCGAACCGTGGAGGTGGTGTCTGGAAGTCCTCGTCGAGCAGACCCAGATCCTGAAGGGACTCGCCAAACTGCTTGATGCGCTGTTGGAGATCGGCTCGATGGATGTAGTACGGCACTTCCTCCATGATTCCGGCCGTGATGTTCGGGCGCACGATTACCTGTCGCACTCCCTGCTCATACCCGGGACCATAGGCGGGAACGCCCCACAGATGGGCCTCGTGGTCCAGTTCGAGCAGCTGGCAATAGGCCTGGGCGAGTTGCTCGTCAGCACGCCGCTCGGAGTAGATGACGAACCGGCGTGCTAAATCGCTCCAGGCTATCGTGGGCGTCCAACTGAGCTGGGAGTAACAGAAGTACATCTGCTCGATTTCCCGCTGGAGCGCCGGTTCCCAGGAAATGGACGGCAGTCCCAACTGTTTGGCAACCACCACGTAATGCCGGAGGATCGACTCGTAGTCCCTCGGGTGCTCGCGGATGCGTTCCCACGTCATATCTTCCACCCACCAACCGGCCTCCGCTCCGCCTCCGCCGTCTTCGTGTCCGGCGGTGATTGGGACGCCAGGTTGCTCCAGCTTCACCAGCGGGCCCCATCGCAGCCAGGTGAACAGCTCGAGATTCGGGAACTCCTGCGCATGTTCCACGATGTCGCGCGTCGCATCGCCGAACATCTTGTACGGAACTCTGATGCGAATCTCGGGCTTGATGGCTGTGGCCGTGTGGTATGCGTCCGCAAAGGCGCGATACACCCCCGCCCGGTTGCCCGGCATGTCCCGGCACGTCGGACAGGTGCAGATCGTACAGCCGTCCGCGGAGAAGGCGTGTCCGATATGGAAGTCCAGGCCGTCCAACGACGGATAGGTCTGCAAGATCGCCCGGACGAGCGCCTGCCGCGATTCACGATACTCCGGCGAATTGAAGCATTTCCCTCGATCCGCCACAGCGGCGATCGGCAGATCTGCTGCCCACACGCGAATGTCCCACTCGTGCAGTCTTGCGATCAGTGTGTGCATCATAGTCTCTGTCGAACCGTCTGGCTGACTGGACAGCCGGAACAGCGTATCGGTGATGCGGAACGAAGCCAGCCAATCGGCGAACTCGTGCACGCCCTCCGTTGTCGTCGGATCCCAGTAGTCAAACACCCTCGGCTGATCCTCCCGCAGCCGGAACATGGCACAACGCATGGTGTCCGTCTTGACGCATCGTTCACGGAAGAACGGCGTATGCTCCCCTGCAAAGTCGTTGACAACCACGTCGCCTGTGGTGTTCAGATAGAGTCCAGCGCAAAGCGTGAGCAACCCGTTTCTCAGCCCCAACTCGGTTTCGGCAGTAAGCCGCAGGCCGTGAACATTGTCCCGCGCGATGGTGTCCACGGAGAAGCTCTGCTCGCGATACCATCGGCTCGGATCCGCGTCCGCTGGCGGCACTGGCGGCTGCGCGGTCGACGGGAGGGCGTGCTCGACTCTGGCGGCGTAGCTGGATGGAAAACAGAACGCAGTCAGCGGCGCGCCCGCACCGACTTGGGCACGTTCGATGCGTACGGCCGTGCCGAGTGCTTCCAGGGCGGTGCGAGCCAGATGCCGGGCCGCCATCAGTGCAGATTTCTCGGCACGCTGATCCAGCAACAGCACAGCGCCTTCGCCGCCGCGATGGGCCAGCACGAGCGGGGCGGTGGATTCCGACGCTGTGGCCGATCGAAGACCAAGGATCGCCGCAACCAGACAGCAGCCATACGCGGCCCTGGCTGACAGGAGCTGTTTCATGGCATTGTTCTCCCGGGCAGGGAAGGAAGTGAGCTCGTCCCGTCTGTATCAGCAGGGCAGGGTGCTCCCAATATGATGGGGAGAAAACGACCGGTCAATCGGCGGCCGGCAGGAAGCCCAGCTTGACGCCGTTGAGCCACACCTCGGCACCCGGATGCGCGCCGCCGAAGTTCAACCAGACGCGCGATCCCTTCCAAGCGCCAGGCACAACGACCCGCCGGCCAGACCAACCCGTACCGCGATTCAGAGCACCTTCCTCCGGACTTCGCAGCATGTTCCAGACGCGGCGGTCAGGCCAGCGCGCGCAGGACGCTGCACATCTTTCGCTTCACTCAGCGCCCACCGTCGCACATTCTGTTGCGACGCGACTGGAAACCCGTTCGGACCCGTGTTAGGCTCGAGCGCGTCGAGCGGCTCCTGCGCCGGGACGACCGAGAGCTGCGTAGTGTGTGTCCTGTGCGACGGGAGCCGCGTGCGGCTTTCTCGCCATGGTCATGCTGTTGTCTGCCCTTGAATCACCGAGAGAGAAGAGGCCTTGCCCGCAATGAACCGGATTCTGTTCGCCCTTTGCACATGGCTTCCGGCATGCTGTGTGTGCGCTGGCTGGTGCTGCGCATCGGCCGCGGCCGACGAGGCCACTCTGCGGACGTTCTTCGTAGATGCGACAGCCGGCCAGGACAGCTACGACGGGCGCTCGCCGGAGCATGCCTGGCAGAGTCTCGACCGGGTGAATGGCGCCGACTTGCAGCCGGGCGACACGGTGCGATTCCAATGCGGCGGCGTGTGGCGAGGGTCGCTCGCCCCCGCCAGTGGCGACGAGGGCCAGCCCGTCACCTACACGTCGTTCGGCGCGGGAGCGAAGCCGCTGATCCTCGGTTCACGGCCGCGCAACCGGGCAGACGACTGGGTACAGGCCGGCAATAATCTCTGGGCCACACGGCCGATGGAGTATCAGCTCGGGCGGCAGGTCCTTGATCTGCGCGGCAGCAACTGGCATCATCACCAGGAGGGTGGTGCGGCGGTTGAACTGCGCCACAGCGACGATCCCGGCGGGCGGATCGTCCGAATCGCGTGCACCGCCAGCGGCACGGCCGCGAACCACGTGCAGCTGTGGGGGCCAAGCGTGCCGGTCGAGAGGGGCGTCTGCCTGATGCTGACGTTCCGTGCGCGGAGCACGAAGCCGTTTGCGTTTCCCAGCGTCGGAGTCCTGCGCGGCAACGCGCCGTACACGCGGTTTGCGCAGTCGCCGGCGGCCCAGCAGGCGCTGACTGCGGACTGGGAGACATACCAATTGGCCGTGACCGTGTCCGAGTCCTCGGAGTCCGGGCGGCTGCATATCTACCTGGGCAACCTGCTGCCTGCTGGCGCGACGCTGGAGTTTCAGCCGGAGAGCCTGCATGTGGCCACGCCCAGCATCGCCGATCCGCTCGATGTCGACGTCGGCAACATCATCTTCGACGGCGGCGCCGTGTGCGGATGGAAGAAGTGGTCGCTTGACGAGTTGTCCCAGCCGTACGAGTACTACTACGACCGGCCCT
>DAISIS010000280.1:0-7464 GCA_036821925.1 Pirellulaceae bacterium | reverse complement strand
ACGGGGATGGTGGTGAACAAC
Source organism: Pirellulaceae bacterium (assembly GCA_036821925.1). Taxonomy (GTDB): domain Bacteria; phylum Planctomycetota; class Planctomycetia; order Pirellulales; family Pirellulaceae; genus JAAYDI01. The sequence continues at coordinate 7,443 of DAISIS010000280.1, read as the reverse complement.
AATGCCTGAGCTGCACGCATTTCGCGGACTGCGATATGACCTGGGACACGTGGGGAATCTGAGCGACGTGGTCGCGCCCCCGTATGACGTGATCGATGCCGACCTGCAGTTGGCGCTCTACCGGCGTCACCCGGCCAATGTGATCCGGCTGATCTTGAATCGGGCCGAAACTGGGGACGCCGATGATGACGCGCGCTATGCGCGTGCCGCTCAGTTCCTGCGGAACTGGACCCGGGAGGGGCTGTTGGCGCGCGACCCGGATCCGGCGCTGTATGTCTACCATCAGCAGTTCGAGTTCGGTGGGCAGACGTTTATCCGGCGCGGGGTTATGGGGCGGGTGCGTCTGGAGCGGTTTGGCGAGGGGAATATCTATCCGCACGAGGAGACGCATGCGGCGGCCAAGGCCGATCGGCTCAAGCTGACGCTGGCCTGCCGGGCGAACCTGAGCCAGATCTTCGGGATCTACGCGGACCCGGAGAACGCGGCGCAGGAGCTCCTGGACCACGCCATCCAGGGCCAGCTGCCGCTGGAAGCGACCGACCACCTGGGGGTCGTGCACCGCATGTGGCCGGTGACAGACGTCCAGACCATTGCCGCCGCGGCCGCGCTGCTGGGCCCGCGCCCCATCTTCGTCGCGGACGGGCATCATCGCTACGAAACGGCGTGCAACTACCGCGATCATGTCGCCCAGACTCGCACGCTGTCGGCCGACGACCCGGTCAACTTCGTGCTGATGATGTGTGTGAGCATGAGCGACCCGGGCATGATCGTACTGCCCACTCACCGGCTCTTCCGCGGCTTGCCACCGGTCAGTTCGTCCCAGCTGATGGATAAGCTGGCCGACTGCTTTGCGACGGAGTTGGCCGGCCGCGGGCCGGCCGCGACCGAGGCCGTGTGGACCCGGATTGAACGTGCGGGCGACCAGGGCGGAATCGGGCTCTACGCGGCCAGCGACCAGCAGTGGGTGCTGGCGCGGATTACCGAGCGGGGGCGGGCGCGGATGGCCGAGTTGTCCGCCGACCACGGCCCGCAGTGGCAGGGCTTGGGAGTGGCGATCCTGCACCGGCTGATCGTCGACACGCTGCTGGCTGCCCCGGATCTGCCGAAGCCGGCTTACGTGCACCGGGTGGACGAGGTGGCCGAATTGCTGGAGAAGGGGGACGACGACGGCAGCCGCTTCGCGCTGGCTGCCCTGGTGATGCCGGCCACGCTGCAGCACATTCAGGCGATCAGCGAGCATGCCGAACGGATGCCGGCCAAGAGCACGTACTTCTACCCCAAATTGCTCAGCGGACTCGTCATCCACCCCCTGGACTAACCAGAATTGTTTCACGTGAAACACTCAGTTGTCAGGACCGGCAGTGTTTCACGTGAAACACTCAGTCGTAACGACCGGCAGTGTTTCACGTGAAACACCGGCCAACTGCCATTCCCCGATCGGCCGTGGTATCGCTAGAATCCCGCCTCCTGTCCGTCGGCTGACGGGCGGGCCGGGCATCGCAGGAGGACGGCCGGTGGCACGGGTGCTGTGCGTCGCAAATCAGAAGGGAGGGGTCGGGAAGACCACGACGGCCTTGAACCTGGCGGCAGCGCTGGCTCTGGCCGACCAGCAGACGTTGCTGGTGGATCTGGATCCCCAGTGCAACGCGACGTCGGGACTGGGCTGCCAACCGACGGCGCGGCACAGTCTGGTGGAGCGGCGGCCGCTGCGCGAGTCGCTCTGCGCGACGCATCTGCCCAACCTCCAGCTGCTGCCGGGCTGCCGCAGCTTCCAGGACATCTCGCTGCTGGCCAGCGACCAGCAGGAGGCGCTGATGCTCGAGCAGCACCTGGCCCACGGGCTGGAGCGTTTCGACTTCGTGCTGGTGGACTGCCCGCCGTCGGTCGGCCACCTGACCCGAGCGGCACTATCGGCATCCACGGAGGTGCTGATGCCCATCCAATGCGAGTACTTCGCGATGGAAGGGTTAACGCAGATGATTCACGTCATCCGCGAGGTGATGCAGGATCGGCCGGGCCGGCTGGAGTTCGGCGGCATCCTGCTGACGATGTACGACGAAACGCTCGAGCTCACGCACGAAGTGGACGCGGAGGTGCGCGAGTTCTTCGGAGACATCGTGTTCGACACAGTCATCCCGCGTGATCCGGCCGTTTCCGAGGCGCCGAGTCACGGGCAATCGGTGCTCGAGTATGCACCGCGAGCCCGCGGCACACGCGCCTACATTGAGCTTTGCATGGAGGTACTAGATCGTGAGTAAAGACCGCCGCCTGGGACGTGGACTAGCAGCGTTGTTGGGGAGCACCGGCGAGGGGTTGGAGATCGACGGCGGCCTGGAACGCCAGATTGTCGAACGCCCGCCCCAGACGCCGATGCGCCCCGCCACCGCCGGCCCGCCCGCCCCCGACCGGGATGACGCCGTGCTGCACCTGAACGTCTACGAGATCGACGACAACCCGTTCCAGCCGCGGCGCGACTTCGGGGACGCGGAAATCGCCTCCCTGGCCGAGAGCCTCAAGGAGCACGATATGCTGCAGCCCGTGCTGGTGCGGCGGGTGGGGGATCGCTTCCAGCTGATCTCCGGCGAACGGCGGCTCCGCGCTGCCATTCGAGCCGGCTGGTCCACTATCCCTGCCCGCGTGCGGGACGCCGACGATCGGCTCGTCGCCGAACTGGCGATCGTCGAGAACCTCCAGCGCAAGGACCTCAACCCGATCGAAAAGGCGCTCTCTTTCCAGCGTTACCTCGATCAGCACCACTGTCCGCAAGAGGAACTGGCCAGCCGGCTCAAGATCGACCGGTCGACGATCGCCAACCTGATGCGGCTGCTGGAACTGCCCGACGCCGTCACCGAGGCCGTGCGGGCCGAACGCATCACGGCCGGCCACGCCCGCGCCCTGCTGCCCCTGGGCGACGACCGGCTGCAGATCGCGTTCGCTCAGCAGATTGCCGACGAGGGGTGGAGCGTCCGCGAGACGGAACGCCAGGTGCAGGAGCGCATTGCCAGCGAGGACCATGAACCGCTGCGGGTTGTCGGCACGGCCGGCCCCGCCACCAAACCAACCACCCGCAACGACCAGGTCGCAGCCCTGGAACAGGAACTCCGCGCCGCACTGGGCACCCGTGTGGAAATCCGCCGCAATGCGCGCGGCCGCGGCAAACTGATCGTACACTTCACCAGCCGCGAGGAGTTCGACCGCCTGCGCAGCCTGCTGACCGACACCCGCCCCGCCTCCCACGCCGGCTGAGAACCAGGCGGGAGATCGCGGCGGCATTGTCTTTCGACCGGGGCGGCGTTAGCATAAGAGGCTCGCCGCACCGCTGCAGCCGGCGGCCGGCCCGACAGTCCGGGGCGTAGCGCAGTCTGGTTAGCGCGCCTGCTTTGGGAGCAGGAAGTCGCCAGTTCGAATCTGGCCGCCCCGATTTTTTGCCGCGAAGCGGCAAAAAAAAATAGAGCAGGAGAGAGGAGAGAGGAGAAAGTAGAGCAAAGAGACAAGAGCCACCACTCTCTCCTCTCTCCAGCGGTCTCCTCTCTCCTTTCTCCTCTCTCTTCTCTCCTCTCTCTTCTCTCCTCTCTCCTCCGTGCGGTCTACCGCAGGCCGTTATCGGGTGACGTAGTATTTTCTTGGCATGACGTGGGGCTTCTTCCCGCGAGCCGCGCTGCGAGTTCCGTCCCGGAGCTGACGGCCGGGTCGATGCTGGGCAGATGATGTGCAGGGACAACCGGGGGGCGCTCGAAGCCACACGTGTGCGCCGGGGGCAATGCAGAGTGCCAGATCTCACAAGGTGCAAGCCATGCTGCATATCGACTGGACAGACGACTATCGCATCGACGGCGGGACCATCGACGACGAACACAGAACGCTCCTGGGACTCGCCAATCGTGTGTTCGCCTTGACCAGCGCGCGTGGGCAACTGGCCGAGGTGATCGACCTGGTCCAGGCCCTGTTCCGCTACATCGAAACGCACTTTGAACACGAAGAAGAGCTGATGGCCGAGGTGAACTACCCGGACCTGGTCAGTCACATAGTGAAGCACCGCACCATCACGCGGCGTCTGACCGAGTCGCTTCGCAGCCAGCAGAACATTGAGCGGATCGGCCAGTACATACAGCACATCATGTTGGACTGGGTCGTCCGGCACATCCTGGCGGAGGACATGGCGTTCGGCCGATTTCTCGCATGCCAACGTGTCCCGGCCGACGAATTGAGCGTCCGTTGAGCAGCCCGCACGCACCGCCACTCGCGTAGGCCGCCTTCGGCACGGACGCCGCGGGACGCACCGCCGCGCCTGGCCGCACCCCTCGCACGTGCTTCTTTCCCGCTGGCCCGATAGAATGGTCTCAGTCAGTTCGGGCAAGATACGGGAGGTGGCACGCTGGGGAGTGTGTGTATGAGAAAGCGGTGGTTGGCTCTGGTTTGTCTGGCGGCAGGAACGTGCGGAGTCATTGCAGCTCGGTGTGGCGCCGGGGACAGGCAACCGGTGCCGGCGGCAGACGGCGCGGTCGCGGTCGAGTTCTTCGCCGGGATCCGAAGCGGGCAACTGCAAGTCGCCCTTGTCCCGCACGGATATTCGCTGGTGACGATGCGGGTCCGCAACAACACATCTGGGGTGTTGTCGGTGTCGCTGCCCAAGTCCTTCGCAGCGGTGCCCACAGCGCGCTGGCAGAAACAGCAGATGCTCCGGCAGCAGGGGCATACACCCAGTCTGGGGGACGGCTACGTGCTCGACCCAAACGGATCGCAGGGGCTGGCCGGCTCGTTATCCGGCCCCTGGGCGGCTCAGTCGCCGCCCGGCGCAGACGCGGCCGCCGGGGAGCCGCAAGCCGGTGGAGACGGACCGCGGCCCTGGATTCTAGCGCCCGGTCAGATGGTCCAGTTCCAGTTGCCCAGTTTCTGCCTCGAGTTCGGCAAGCCGGATCCGCACCGCCGCATTCCGTACCAGATCGTCGAGTTGCAGGATCTGAACGATCGGCCGGTGGTCCAGGAGTTGTTGGATCGGTTCAGCGCGGGGACGCTGGATCAACGCATCGTGCAGCTGGCTGTCTGGCACGTGGCCAATGGAGTCCCCTGGCAGGTGCTAGCAAACGTGAAGGTGCCGCGCCCAGGCGGGCGTGGCGGCGGTGGCAGCGTCACGCCACAGGAACTGTTTGCGGCCCGGCAGCTGGCCGAATCGTTGCCCTCTTACGGCTCCCTTTCTGGTAGTCTGGGAGGACGCTGAGTCACGTGCGTCACACCCGCGACGGGACTTGGCGTGCGGCGGTCGTTGCCGGTGAGGGGACGGCCGAGTGCGTGGAGGATCTGTCTGAGGGGAGCTGCGAACGATGACCGACGATCCGTTGAGTCGCTGCCGTGTTGTGCCCTTGCCCGATTATCAAGTGTCGCTGCAGGTCGACGGTGCGGAGCGACTGCGCTGGCATTACGGACCGCAGTATCCGCGGCCGTTCTTCTATCCGTTGGTCGGCCCGTCTGGTCACAGTCTGACGCGGATGGGTCATCCGGGCGCACCGGATCACGAGCATCACCGCAGCATCTGGTTTGCGCACAATGATGTGGTGGGGACCGACTTCTGGTCCGATCAGACGGCCGCTCGTATCCGGCAGCTGGATTGGTTGTGTTATGAAGACGGCGAGGCTGAGGCGCGACTGGCGGTTCGGCTGGGCTGGTTTGACGGGCACGATCCGCAGATGCTGGTGGAGCAGGAGGTATTGGTGGCGGTGCAGCCGCTCGAGCAGGGAGAGACAGCCGTGGAGCTGGCGTTCACCTTCCGCCCGCTGGCCGCGCGGCTCGAGTTCGGCAAGACGAACTTCGGGTTCCTCGGGGTACGGGTGGCCAAGAGTATCTCGGTGCACTTTGGCGGCGGAGCGCTGGTCAGCAGCGAGGGGGACGCAGGGGAGCCGGCGCTGTTCGAGCAGCGTGCGCGGTGGGTGGACTACAGCGGCCTGGTGGGGACGCGCGCCCGGGCGGAGCCGGAAGGGATCACGTATTTCGATCATGCGGCCAACCCGGGCTACCCGGCGGGCTGGCACGTGCGGGAAGACGGCTGGATGATTGCCGCGCCCTGTATGCAGGGGCCGCTGGTAGCGGTCCGCGATGCGCCCTGGACGCTGCGCTATCTGCTCCACGCCCACCGCGGAACGCTCGACGTGGCGCGGGCCAACGCCCTGGCGCGCGAGTTCGATAGCCGCGCGCCGCTGCGCGTGGTCCCGGCCGAGATCCCGCACACCCGATACAGATTCGAGCGGGGGTGAGCGTGGTGAGGCCCGCGCCGTGTGGCGGGCGGGACGCGTCACGGCGATGAGAAGGCCGCTTCGAATCCGAGCATGGCGGACAGCGAGTGCTGCACATAGTCCACGCGGATTTCGCCGGCGTTGAGCCTGTCCCGGTCGGTCCGCTGCGGATAACCGGGCAGGACGCGGGGGAACGCGCCGGCGTGGCGACCCGACTTGACCTGGCAACGCAGCAGAAACCGCATGCCGTCTTCGATCGCAGCGCGGACGGCCGTACGGAGTTGCAGATCGTTGGCCGGCAGGAAGGTGAGTGCGGCCAGCAGTCCCTCCAGACGCGTGGCGGTCGGACAACTCCGCCCGTCGTTGGTGAAGCAGCCGGCGATCTGGGGCGCGTCGGCCTGACGCATCTGCTCCTGGACCATATCCGCGCAGATCTGGCGCGCGTGCGCCAACACCGCGTCGCGCGCCAGAGACGGCGTCGCGTCGGGTGCGAGCTGCAGCATCTGGGCCACTGCCAGGAGGTACCAGTGGTCGGGCAGCGTGGGGCGGTCGGCCGCGCCGCGGAGCACGATGCCGTGGAGCGCTTTGGCGGCCGGTTCCAGCCAGCTGGGGGACGGGTCCTGGCGGTACAGCATGAGCAGCCCCAGCGCCGCTTCGCCCGGATAATACTCCGACTCCCACAGGTCGCTGCGGCCGGCATCCGGGAAGAATTTCGAATAGAACGTGCCGTCGCTCTTCTGCATGAAGATGATGAACCGGCCCAGGGCGCGCAGGTCGTCCAGCGGCGTGCTGCCCGGCACCACCTGCTCGACGTTCACCAGCGCCACCAGTGCCAGGCCGGCACCGCCCAGCTTGGACTGGCGTGGTCCCGGATCCTCTTCGAGTTCCGGGGGGAGCCAGGCTGTGAGCAGTTGGGAATTGCCGGGCAGTGGAGCGAGCAGCTGCGCGCGGAGGAACCGGGCTCCCCGCAGCATCGCGTCCTGGGCGGCGGGATCGGGCGAACGCTGGCAGTACTGGGCCAATGCGTACACGGCTCCGGCATGCCGCAGCTCGTTGTAGGCGCGCCGCACCCCGACTGCCGGATCGAGATGACTCCGGTAGACGAACTGCCCCCGCTGACCGCAGATTCCGGCCAGGTAGTGTGCCGAGCGGTCGATCGCGGCCGGGACATCATCACGTGGCGCCGCCGCCTCGTCGCGTGGCGGCCGGTCCGCAG
>DAISIS010000279.1:0-7506 GCA_036821925.1 Pirellulaceae bacterium | reverse complement strand
CGGTTGTCGTCGGTGCCGGCCGGAACTCGCTCAGCACGTCGATCACCGCGCACCAGGTTTACGTGCTGCACGCGGCGCATGCCGGAGGGGTGGAACTGGACATCGAAATGACGGGGGCGAACGGCCCGGTCCGTCCACCGGTGCTGGACGTCAATTCTGATGCTTACGTGACCCCCATCGACGCGTTGCTGGTCATCAACCGGCTCAATCGCACCGGCAGCGGACCGACGGGCGCAGAGACCCACCTGGACGTGAATCGTGACGGCATCGTTTCGCCCATCGACGCGTTACTGGTGGTCAACCGGCTCAATCGTCAGCACGATCTGTCGGACGGGGGAAGCGGGGAAGGTGAGTTCACGAGCAGCGCCGCCGCCGGTGTCGGCTGGAGCCCGGCATGCGCGGTGCCGGCACAGCCGGGCGCCTGGAGTAAACCGCCGGCGGAGCGCGGCCTGCCGACGAGCGATGAAGGGCGCTCGCGCGGCAGGGTGGATGCCGCACAGCCGCTGCCCGCCCCGGTCGGCCGGTCGGCGGCGACTGCCGTCAGGGACGAAACACACGACGCGCGCAACCGGGTTCGGGGCAGGTTCCAGCTCGCTCCCTGGTGGGGGATGGAGCTGGAAGACGCACTGGACGACATCGCCGACGACATCGCCGCGTGCTGGAAGCGACGCGTCTGCTGAGAACATCTGCGGCCAAACGCCTGACCATGCGGTACACTTCCGATATGGGTTGGTCGCTGTTTGTAGGACGCAGGGTATCAGGCGATGCCGGAGCCAGACCGATTGCTGTTTGAACAACTGGGGATCGCCCTCTCACTCGGCGCGCTGGTGGGCCTGCAGCGAGAGCGGGCGGAGTCCGTGATTGCGGGGCTGCGGACATTTCCGCTGATCACCGTGTTCGGGACGGTGGCAGCGGCATTGGATGTGTCGCGCGACGCGCACGGTTGGATCATCGCGGCCGGATTCCTCGCGCTGGTGGCGCTGGTGGCGGTGGCGAACCTCTATCGGCTGCGGCAGCCGGAGTTCGACTTCGGCATGACCACGGAGATCGCGGTGCTGGTGATGTATGCGGTCGGGGCGTACCTGGTGATGGGCACGCGGGTGGTGGGAGTGGCCGTAGGTGCGATCGTTGCGGTGCTGCTCCAGTTCAAACCGGAACTGCACGGGATCGCGGCCCGGCTGGGTGACCAGGATGTGCGGGCGATCATGACTTTCGCGCTGATCACGTGCATCGTGTTGCCGGTGCTGCCGAACACGACGTACGATGTGGCGTCCCCCTTGAACGTGCTCAACCCGTTCGAGATCTGGCTGATGGTGGTGCTGATGGTCGGCATCAGTCTGAGCGGGTACCTGAGCTACAAGTTCTTCGGGCGGAATGCCGGAATTCTGCTGGGTGGGCTGTTGGGGGGCGCGGTTTCGAGCACGGCCACGACTCTCAGTTACGCCAAACGGACCCGCTCGGACCAGAGCAGTGCACGGACAGCCGCACTGGTGATTGTGATCGCGTCGACCGTCAGTTTCGTGCGGGTGCTGATCGAGATCTTCATGGTGGCGCCGCAGCACTTCGTCATGCTCGCGCCGCCGGTGGCGATCACGATGGGGGGCGGAGTGCTGGTTGCCGCCATGGCGTGGTTGCGGGTGCAGCAGGAACCGGCGGAACCGCCCGCGCAGAAGAACCCGACTGAGCTGCGATCTGCCCTGTTGTTTGCGGTGTTGTATGCCGGCGTCCTGATGGCCTTGTCCGCCACCATGACCTATCTGGGCGGACAGGGACTCTACGGCATCGCCGCGCTGTCCGGGCTGACAGACATGGACGCCGTGACGTTGTCGACGGCGCGGATGGTGCGACTTGGCAGCGACGGTGGCGGACTGCCGGTGGCGGACGGCTGGCGGGTGATCGTCATCGCATCGCTGGCCAACCTGGTCTTCAAGTGGCTCATGGCCGCCGCGGCGGGCGGACCCGCCTTGCGGCGCCAGCTTGCCCGCCTGTTTGCCGTGCCCTTTGCGGTCGGATGTCTGGTCTTGCTCCTGTGGCCCGTCTGAACCACGGTGGCCCGCCACCGCCTCGCGCCACGTGCGTTCCCCGGCCGACGTCGCGGCGGCAACATGCGGGTCGGTTTCTGGCGGCGCATCCCGCGCCACGGGGCCCGGGGTGTGCCGGGCGGTCAACTCCGCAGTCGACTGATCAGCCCTTCGCCGACCGTGTCGATGCCCTTGAGACGCGAGCGGAGGGCTTCGCGGTTGGGCGCGTAGTCCATCGCCACTTCGCGCGAGATCCAGGGTTTCTCCACCATCTCGTACAGCGACTGGGTGAAATCCCGCATCCCCTCCTCGCGGCACGAATGCAGAATGGCCGGAATGTCGCTGTCTTCTTCGTGGACAATCTTCTCCTTGACCAGCGAGTTGTTCAGCAGGACCTCGGTGGCCGGGTAGCGCGTTCCGGGCTCGAGACCGGGCAGCAGACGCTGGACCATGATCGCCTTGAGGCTGTTGGCCAGCGAGGAGCGGATGAAGGCGTGTTCATCGCGCGGGAAGAACTCCAGGATGCGGGAGAACGTCTGTTCGGCGTCGTTACAGTGAATGGAGCCCATCACCAGGTGCCCCGTCTCGGCCGACTGCAGAGCCGCCAGCATCGTTTCCTTGTCGCGCATTTCGCCGATCATGATGCAGTCCGGGTCCTGCCGGACCACGAAACGCAGCGCTTCCGCGAAGTTGGCCACGTCGATGCCAATCTCCCGCTGTGAGATGATGCACTTCTCCGGCTGGAAGGCGTATTCGATCGGATCCTCAATGGTGATCACGTGCATGGTGCGGTGACTGTTGATGTACTTGAGCATGGCCGCCAGCGTGGAACTCTTGCCGCTGCCGGTCACCCCGCTGACCAGAATCAGCCCCTCAAGGCTGTTCATGATCGTCTTCTCGTAAATGGGAGGCAGGTTCAGATCGGTGAAGTTCGGGATCTTGCTCTGCACGCGGCGGAGCGCTGCGTGCGTTTCTCCTTCGGAGCGGAACACATTGATGCGGAACCGATCGCCGTTGGCCGACCGTGCGGCGAAGTCCGCCCCGCCTCGCCGATCGTACTCCTCACGCTTCGCCTTGGACATGAGGACACCCATCATCTGTTCGATGTACTCGGAATCGGGCAGTTCCGGGCAATCCACACGCCGCAGATGGCCGCCGATGCGGATGGTCGGCGGATAGCCGACCTTCAGATGCAGGTCGGATGCTGCGTTGGCGCTGACGAACGCCAACAGACGCTGGATTTGTTCTTGCGGTGGCAACAACTGCATGAATGGCCTCCCCTGTTACGTTGGAGCACCCCTGAGCGGGGGCCGATGGGGTCGCAACAAACGACCTCGGCAACGGCGGCACCTGACCCGTGCGGCGCTGTCTCCGCAGCGGCCTGCAGCGGTGCCGTTTCTGCCTATTCTAATCCAGGTGGCCACGTTCCAGTCAACGGTGTGGTTGTGCCGAGGGGCGCGACCACCGCGGCCCCGGGGGTCAAAATCGCCCGTTCCCCCGCCCACGGACGTCGCCCCGCCGACCCGGGCCTGCCACAGCCGGGCGGCTGGCAAACGGCATTCTGCCGGGATTTGTTCAACATCGCACGCAGTTCGGCCGATCCCAAGAGGAGACCGCAGAATCGGCACAATCATCAAAGTTTGACCGGGGGGCGTGCGGGAAATGTGTTGCTGTTCGGACATTCGGCAACCTTGGCTGAGGAAGCCACATGGGGAACGCGCCTGCCGAAATCGCACTTCTGATCTCGAGTTTTGAACGGCCCCGGCATCTGGAGTGTGCGTTGGCGTCGATTGCGATGCAGCAAGACGTGGGTGACCGCCTGGAACTCGTGGTGACGGACGATGGGTCGCGCGACGAAACCATCGCGCGAGTGGCGAAGTTCGCCGCCCAGGTCCCCTTCCCCGTGAAGCTCACGACGCACGATCACCAGGCGTTCCAGCTGGCACGCTGCCGCAACGACGGGGCGCTGGTCAGCAGTGCGCCGTATCTGCTGTTTTCGGACGGCGACTGTTTTCTGCCACGCGATCATCTGGCACAGCACTTACGGCACCGCCGGCCGAACGTCGTCATGGCGGGCGACTGCTGTCGGCTCTCCGAAGAGCTCTCGGGGCGTCTTGACGGGGCGGCCGTCGCACGCGGTGACTGGTGCCATTTCGATCTGCATGCGGAGGAGCGACGGCTGAGACGCCAGCACCGCAAGGCGCAGCTGTACACGCTGATCGGGCATGCCACGAAACCGCGACTGGTGGGCAACAACGTGGGGGTCTGGCGCGAGGACTACGCCGCCGTCAACGGGTACGACGAGCAGTTTGTGGGCTGGGGGTGCGAGGACGATGATCTCGGGATGCGTCTGCGACGCGCCGGGCGGACCATCAAGTCGATACTCAAGTGGACGTGGACCTACCATCTCTGGCACCCGCTGGCGCCGTCGTGCCCGCCGCGATGGCGTGATGGTGGCAACGTGGGTTACCTCTCGTCCAATCGAGACCGTCCCATACGGTGCCGCCAAGGGCTGCTGGACCTCGACCGGCAGGAGGCGCGTGCCCGGGAGCAGACGGATTCGCCGGATGCCTGGCGGCCGGTGCGACGCCCGTTTGCGGAGGTGGTGTTCCATCCGGGGCAAGGCACGTTCAGCGGGCAGGCCACCTGGAACGTACTGGTCGTGGAAGAAAGCCGGATCCTGCCGATCGACCGCGCCGCGGCCGCGCACCTGATCGTATCCCCTGATGAAACGCGGACGCTGATCAAGAAGCTGCAATTCCTGAATGTCCATGAAGAGCATCGCGATATGCGGCGGAGGAATGCCGTGGAACGTGCCGCTTGAGCAGGCGTGGCACCTGCCTGCCCCCCGTGCTGCACGGTTGACTTTGCAATGGAGTCTTTATCATGCCGCTCTTGCCACCCGAACGATTTGCGGATGTCTTCACGCCGCTGCAGCACCGACGGATCGGCTTCATCCGCCCGCTGGGCAACGTGGGGGACCTCTTGATTGAGTGGGCGACCCGCCAGCTGTTTGCCTACTACGGAATTGACTGGAAGCTGCAGGACCCTGCCGGCCCGCTGGATGATGTGGACGAGCTGGTGTTTGGCGGCGGCGGCAATATGGGCACGCTGTGGGAGAAGAACTGGCACTTGCGCACCCAGTGCCTGCAGCGGGGGCTGCCCTTGACGATCCTGCCACAGTCGTTCACCTCGCGCGAGGATCGCCCCTTCAAACGTGTGTACGTGCGTGAGCGCGCCAGTCTGGCGCTCTGCCCGCGTGGCATTCTGGCACCCGACCTGGCGTTGGGACTCCGCTTCGAATCGTCCATCGTCGCCGACCGGCAGGTCGGCCTGTTCCTGCGGCGGGACTGCGAGGGGGTGGTGCCACGCGGCTGGTTTGCCCGCGATCCGGTCCGCATGTGCCAGACGCCGCACCAGTACCTGGCGCTGGCGGCACGCTACGCGCGCATCATCACCGACCGGCTGCACTTCGCCATTTGCGGACTCCTGCTGGGCCGCCACACCACCCTGTTGCCGAATTCCTATCACAAGAACACCAGCATGTACGAAACATGGCTCAGCGACCTGGGCTGCCGGTTCGCTGTGACCCCGCACGAAGCCCTGAAGCGGCTGGCAGCCTGACCGCGGCGGTCGCCGTACCCAGACGGCACCTGCTCGGCCGCCGCCGAACAAAGCTACTCACCACCACCCGATCACGAGTAACGCGCATGAACCGACCGTGCATCCACGTGCATCCGCTTCCCAACGAACGCCGCGGCCCCTGGCTGGCGGTGCGTGCCCAGATCAGCGGCCACCCGCGCCGGCGGCGGCGGAACGGGGAGGTCTACTTCGAAGTCCCCGATCAGTTCGACCAGTGGACCGCCCTCTGCGGCGACGTCGAGGACCGGCATGACGTGTGGCTGCGGTCGGCCATCTTTCCCGCCATGGAGGCGGGCTACGACCTGGTCATCCACGGGAATGTTTCGGCCGGCTTGCTGGCCAACGTGGAAGTGTATCAGACCATCATTGCCAACTGGTGGTCTCAATACCAGGTGGTCAATGTGTCGGCCGAGCAGGAAATTGCCGGCGCTGCCAAGCTCGCTCCGACGGATGCCCTGCTGACGTTCTCCGGAGGTCTCGACTCGATCTACACGCTGTACTGTCACCAGCGTCGACTGCGCGGCCGCAACAGCCGCCAGATTCCACTGTGCATCTTCGTCCACGGTTACGACATCCCCTTGTGGGATGTGTCGTTTCAGAACGCTTTTGAGCGCGCCCGACGGATCGTCGAATCGCTCGGGTCGCAGCTGGCCCCGGTGCGGACGAATCTGCGCGAAATGCTGCCCGCCTGGCCCGAGTGTTACCCGACAGCTCTGGCGGCGGTCCTTTCGCTGTTCTCGCGGCGGTTTGCTGAAGGACTTGTCGCGTCGTCGGTAACCTACCGCCACGACCGCTTGCACGAAGGGGGGTATGGCTCGAGCCCGACGAGTGACTGGCTGCTGTCCTCACACGACTTCCGCATTACACACGACCTGGCAAACGCCACACGCGTGGAGAAGACACAGGTGCTGTATGACTGCGAGACCGCCCAGGCCAATTTGCGGGTCTGCTGGGCGGGCGACGACCTCTCGACCAACTGTGGCGTCTGCCCGAAATGCCTCTGGCAGATGCTCTGTATGAAGGCTGTCGGACTCACGGACTTGCGCGCATTCGAGCACCCCTTGAACGCCGAACGCGTCGCCCTCATGCCCGTAGCGTCACGTGTCCACTGGGATGATCTGGCGGCGTGCCTGGACTACGCCCGGCAGGCCGGTCGCGGCGAATTGAAGGAGTTCGTCGCGCTGGCGCATGCCCTGCAGGTGTCACCCATGGCTGCCGCACGCCGGGATCCGGTGCAGACGCCGCATGCAGAGCCGGGACGCAGCGGCCTGGTGCGCCGCACGGCCAGCCAGTTGGCCCGCCTGGTGGTCCGGTCCAAACCGGCCGCGTGACGAGCCGGGCGCCAGCCCGTTCGCGCACGCTCCCCCCGCAAACCGCCTGCCGTTCGCTGGAAAGCCGGTCGCTCGACGCTAGAATCACTCAGGGGCTGGCGCTGCAGAACGCTGCTGCTGTCCTGCGCCGCCCATCCCATTCTGACGACTCCGCGGCGGTTCTTCGTTCTGACGAGGGAGGACAACTGATGATCGAGAGACAACTGTCCCTGTTCCTGGTCAACAAGCCGGGTGTGCTCGCAGACGTGTGCCAGACGCTGGGAGAACACAAGATCAACATTCGGGGTATGTCAGTGTCGGATACGGTGGATCATGCCGTCGTCCGCATGATTGTGGACGACCCCATCAAGGCAATTCACGTGCTGGGGGAACACGGAGTGCTGGTCGTCGAGACTGACGTGTTGGCCGTGGAGGTGGATGACCAGCCGGGAGCGCTGGCGCGCGTGGCGCGCAAGCTGGCGAAGGCGAAGGTCAATATCGAGTACGCGTACGGCACGTCGGACAGCGGCAAG
>DAISIS010000278.1:0-7546 GCA_036821925.1 Pirellulaceae bacterium | reverse complement strand
CCTTCTTCCAGCTCTCGCACCACGATCCGGTTGCCGCTGATCTGGATAATGCGCACCGGGCGACCGGACTCGACGTAGCTGCCGTCGGTCACTACATCGAGCAGTTCCGCGCCGAAGCTGGCCTTGCCGGCTGGCCGCAGTGGACACTGCGCTACGCCCTGGTCACCGACCGCTGCCTGGAAGCGGCGCACGGGGGGGAGCGCCTGTGCCGGGTGACTGGCCGCATCAGGAGGGGCCGCTGTCGGCGCTTTCAGCACGAGCCGATGGAGCACGGGGAGCGAGCCGAAGTGGCGGGCGACCAGGGCGGCTGCTACTACGGAGGCGATGCCGGCGGTCAACAGGATGATGAGCGACCGGCCGAGTTCCGCCAGGGCCCGCGGGCTGTCCGGCACCAGGTGGTTCTGGCTGGCCAGGACGAACCCGGCGGCCATCAGCAGCAGGCCAGTTATGCCGGCGATGCCGAACCCGGGCAGCACGAAGATTTCGAGCGCCAGAAACGCGGCGCCGGACAGCACCAGAATGACTTCCAGCCAGTCCGCGGTGCCGCCCAGGAAACGGCTCCAGAAGAACAGCGTGACGCAGAAGGCGGCGGTCAGGCCGCCCAGGCCAATCCCCGGTGCGCTGAATTCGATGTACAGCGCCACAGCCGCGATCACCAGCAGCAGCGCCGTTATCCAGCCGGTGTTGAGCAGCTCCACGGCCAAGTCGACCGGGCCATTCGCCAGCCGCCGCAGCGGCGGGCTCAGCGCATAGCGCTGGGCCAGTTGTGCGTCGCTGTTGACGGTGGCGGCAGCCAGCTGCAGCTCCACAGCGCGCTGCCCGTTGACCTCCAGAAACGATCCCGGGCGTGATTCGAGCACCAGCGGCCCCCGCTCCCAGTTGTCCGCCTCGCCCGACGCGTCGAGCTCGTGCTCGGACATGTAACGGACCTGCCCGGAGACCTTGTGGACGACCCGGTACACGGGCAGATTGGGGTCCACCATGGCCTCGGCCAGCGCGGGGGGGCGTCCTGTGGCGGAGGCCAGGTCGCGCACGCGCCGCGCCAGATCGCTGCGGATCTTTTCCGGAGCGTGTCGGAACAAGGCGTCTGGACCCTGGAAGACCGGCCCGGCGTCACCCAGTCGCGCCTGGGAGCCCATCACGATCTCGTCGCACGCCAGCGCCACCAGGGCCGCACCACTCAACGCCTCGTCCGGGATGTACGCCACTGTGCGGACGCCGGTCAGCTTGCGCAGCCGATCGATGATGCGAAACGTCGTGTCCAGTTCGCCCCCGGGGCTGTGGATCTCCAGGATCAGCAGGTCCGCGCCGAGCTGCCGTGCGGCGTCCAGTTTGCGGTCCAGGTACCGCTCGAGCCGCGGCAGGATCACGCCGTCGAAGACGATGACCACGCCCTGCTGAAACGTCCGTTCACCCGCCGGTTCTGCCACCGGCGGCTGCGCTGCCGCAGGGCAGAGCCCGGCGAAGAGCAGTGCCCAGCGCAGTGCCAACCCGGGAGACAGCGTGCGGAGGATCATGGTTCATACGTGTTCGAGCGGTCGGGGTCGTGGGTGCTCAGCGGCGGGCCGTCCGACGCGACTCGGGAAGGTCGCTCGTAACGCGCGAGTCGAATGGACCGGCCGTTGCATCCGCGCCCGATCACGACGCATTTCCAGTTCACGGACAGCTCGGTATCGTCCGACGAGAATTCGCGGATGTAGTGGCCGCGCATGGTGGCCGGCGAGTTGGGAGGGGGCGTCCGCACAGCGCGTTCCAGCTCCTGGGGAGTGGCCATCGACGTGGCCAGGCCGGCGGCCTGCAGCATCTGGAAGTAGCCCAGCGGCGCCAGTTCGTGGTAACAGATATCGATCTTCTTGCGCGCCTCCCAGGGTATGCCGCTGCCGGCCTCGTCCAGCAACTGCTTCTTGGTCACCCAGTCCACGGTGCCGATCAAGCAGGCCGGCAGCTCGCCGGAGAGCTGCAGCTGTTCCAGCCCGTCGAGCACTTCTTCCCACGCGGCCACCACTTCGTGGGCTTCCTCCGGTGCCTCGGGGTGGCGGGCCAGGAACTGCTGGCACGCCGCCAGGTAGAATCGCTGCAGCTGCAACGCCGTTGCCTGCTGACCATCCTGCAGCCGTACACGGCAGGCGAGTGTTGGGTCGCTGCAGAACTGGTGCAGCCCTTCCAGCGGTCGGGCCAGCCGCGACAGCGGCGGCAGCTCGCCCGCCTCGATCACGTCCAGCACCAGCCCGGTCGTGCCGACCCGCAGGAACTCCGCCAGCTCGGCCATGTTCGAATCGCCCAGCCCGATCTGCAGACGCTGCCGCTGCCGGAACAGCTGACCATACTCGCGTGGCGACAGGAATGACTCGACACACAGCGCCTTGAAGAAGTGCCCGAACGTGAACACCGGCCGGTCCTTCAGGAATCCGCCCAGCCCGATCAGGCAGTTGACGGCCGGGGCTTTGTCAGCCAGCTGAAACCGTCCGGCGTCGTCCACCAGGCCCGCGCCGGTCACGATGCAGCGGCTGATCAGGAACGGCAGCAGCTGGCGGCGCGTGCGCCGAAAGACGGTGCAGTGGATCAGACTCAGCAGGCACACGGCCAGCGGCGCATGGACCAGACGCGCCAACCACAACAACAGCGTCTCCAGCCAGGCGGGGGTCGGGCAACCGGTCTCCCGCCCTTCCACCAGATCGCGCCCGAAGAGCGCCACGGCCAGCCGCCGCGGCTGCGCCGTGCACCGCCGCATCGGCAGGTACACCAGGCCGGCCAAGCCATAGTAGACCAGTATCCCGCCGATCGTCAGGAGTGTGACGAGCCACATGAGTACGACCAGGGGGATCAGCAGGAGCAGCCCCAGCCGCCAGCCCCACAGCGACCAGCCGGTGCCGAGCACGGCTTCATAGTTTTCCTGCGCGCCGTAGACGTGCCCCCGCCCGTCCCGATCGTTCTTGACCAGCGAGAACTCGCCGTCGACCTCCGCCATCCGCGCACACTGGCCGAGCAGCTGATCCTGGGCGCGCTGGTACCGCACCACCTGCGACGGTCCCCGGCACTCCGGAGTGGCCCCCTCGATCAAGCCACCGCCGGCCGCCGGGCGATCGGTTTCAAACCACACCGCGCCGCCGTTGGCCAGAAACACCCCCTCCTTGAAATGCCTGGCCGGCGCGGTCAACACGTGCCGCTTCACGCGGGTGATCAACGCCTGGTAAAGGTGGAACCGAGTGGGCGGCTCACCCGCGCCCGCTCGGGGATGAAAACGGATGGCGTATTCCGTCTCCAATCCGACCAGTCGGTCGAGGATAGGCACACTATTCGCCACCGTGAGGAACTGTGGTTTCGTCCAGATACTCTTGGCTGTTCGTCACGGCGTCGCGGCGCACCTGCTGTGCCACTTCATCCAGGGCACGAGCCGGCGTCGGGCTGGTCGTCTCGTCGACCGTAGGCTGGTGGAGCGCGTCTTTGTTCATGCTGAATACCCTTTCCTGGAACCGAATGCCTGTCCACCTTATCCTATCTACGGGTTCGGCCCCTGGCAAGCAAACGCCACCGCGGGCCACACTGGCAGGCGATGTTCGGGGGGGCCGGCGCGGGAACCAGCCGGGTGCAGTTTTCGCGGCCATCGCATGGGGAAAGCCTCGCGTGTACACTGCGTTGCCGGAGCCGCCGGCCGCCCGACCTGACTTGCCCTCGGAGCGTCTCGCCCATGAAGAAAACTCGGATCAAGAATGCCACGGTCGTCCTGCCCGAAGGCTGCTGCCGCGTGTCGGTGCTGATCGAAGGAACTCGGATCGCCGACATCGACCCGGCCCCCCAGATCGCGGTGGACATCAACATCGACGCGGCCGGACTGTATCTGCTGCCGGGTGTGATCGACGATCATGTGCATTTCCGCGAGCCGGGATTGACGCACAAAGAGGATCTCACGCACGCGACGCGCGCATGCGCGAAGGGGGGCGTGACCACGTTCTTCGACATGCCCAACACGCGCCCCAGCACGGTCACCGGCGATCTGCTGGAGGAGAAGCTGGCGCTGGCCGCTGACCGCAGCCTCGTCAACTACGGATTCTACATCGGAGCGACGCGCGACAACCTGCAGCAGCTGCGGTCCGTGCAGCGCACGCCGGGTATCAAGCTCTTCATCGGCTCCAGCACCGGCGATCTGCTGGTCGACGAACAGGATGCGTTGGAGCAGATCTTCGCGGCCACGCAGCTGCCGCTCTGCGGGCACTGCGAAGACGAGCGGACCGTGCGCCGCAACATGGCCCGCTTCGCCCGCACCGATCACGTGGCCGATCATTCGCAGATCCGTGACGAGCAGGCGGCGCTGATCGCAGTGCAGCGCGCGATGGACCTGGCCGTCCGCCACCGGCATCGGTTCCACGTGGCGCACGTCTCCACCGGCGCCGAGGCCGATCTGCTGCCCGCCGCGCGCCCCTGGCTGACCGGCGAGGTCTGCCCGCACCATCTGCTGCTGAACGTCGACGACTACCCGCGGCTCGGGACCCGCGCGCAGATCAACCCGGCATTGAAGACCGAGGCGGACAACCGCCGGCTCTGGGAGGCGCTGCGGGAGGATCGCATCCAGCTGGTGGCGACAGATCATGCCCCGCACACGCTCGAGGAGAAACACCGGCCCTATCCCGAGTCCCCCTCAGGTCTGCCGGCCGTCGAGAACTCGTTGGCCCTGATGCTCACCCAGGTCCACGCGGGCCGGTGTACGCTGGAGCAGGTTGTGCACTGGATGTGTGAGGCGCCCGCACGCGTCTGGGACGTGCGCAACAAGGGGGCTATCGTGCGCGGGTTCGACGCCGATCTGGTGCTGGTCGATCTGCACAAGCGGGCGGAAGTGCGCGCTGCGGAGCAGGAAACCCGGTGCCGCTGGAGCCCGTGGCACGGCACGATCCTGACCGGCTGGCCCCTGCGCACCTGGGTGCGCGGGCAGGAGGTCTACTGTGAGGGCCGGTTCACCCCTCCCCGGGTCGACCGCGAAGTGCTTTTCGACCACCCGCTGGGTGGCTACTGGGGCCGTACAACGCTGGCGAGCTAAAGCTCGATGTTCTTGCGTTTGGCCAGCGCCTTCATGCTGTAGCGGAAGTACGGGAACGGATAGTCCGGACGTCGCTTGCGCGCGTAGTGAAACGATGCGTACACGTACGAGACGGGCAGGTCCCCTTTCCCCACCAGCTCCACGACGTAGTCGATGTACAGATTCTCCTCCGGCCGCGTCGCCTTGAGTCCTTTGGTCAGCATCTCGCGCAGCGCATCGGAGTTCACCCGACCCGTCTGAGTGACTGGGCTGGTGCGCGCGGCGGCCGTGCCGACCATCCACGGACTGCCCACCAGCATCAGGGCGGCGAGCGCCAAGAGAAACTGCCTCATCGTAGAGCCTCCGAACGTTACAGGCGACGAGCCGGTGCGAGCGCACTGGTCCCCACATTACGAAGCGGGGGCGACTTGTAGCGGATTCCAGCGGCCACGACAAGGCCAGTTACGCGGATCCCTCCCGGTGGCTGGCTGCCCGCAGCCGCGGCCAACTGCCCCCGCTTGCGACCTGTGCGGGGCATGCGCCATTCTGATGCACATGGCCGTGGGGAATCGCGAGACACAGCTGTTGCGCGTGGCAGCCGACGCAGCAATCGATCTGGACCGGGCACTGGAGTCCTGGGGCGACCCGCCTGCACAGCAGGCCGGGTTGCTGTGGGTGTTTGCACTGCTGGTGGCCGACAGCACCCGGGGCAGCGCGGGCGCTGAGTGGGCGTCAGCGTCGGCGTCAGCCGGCCCGGCTGGCGGGCGCCTCAGCGCGCTGCTCTCTGAAATCGATCAGGCGTGCGCCCGAGCGCCCGACGTCCGGGCGATCGTCAGCGAACTGCGCTGCCAGGTGCAGGCGGCGCCGGGCGTGCCGCAGTGGCAGACGGGCGGGGCGTCTGCGCGGGTCGACCTGCTGGAACAGTTGTGGGCCCTGGCTGACGCCGGGCTGCGGCGCCGGCGGGGTGGCTATTTCACCCCCCAGCCGATCGTGCGATTCATCGTGCGAAGTGTGGATGGCATCCTGCGCCGCGCGCTGGACGCGCCGGGCGGACTGGCCTGCGCCAAGACGCCGGTGCGGATCATCGACCCGGCGTGCGGCAGCGGCGCTTTCCTGCTGGGCGTGACCCAATACGTGCGGGAACAGTGCCGGCTGGCAGGCCCGTCGCGGCGCTGGCTGCGTCTGGCCCGCGAGGTCCTCTCCCAGCGGCTGGTCGGCATCGACCTGCTGCCGGCCTGTTGCGGTGCCGCCGAGATCGTGCTCCAGGCCGAACTCGGGACATGCTGGTCGGCGCACTGCGGCAGCGTCCTGGCGGACGTGGAGCTGGCCCGGACCCTGCTGCGCGATGGCCTCCCTGTGATCATCGGCAACCCACCCTATGCCAACTTCGGCCGGGCGAACCGCGGCCGCTGGATCCGGACGCAGCTGGAGGCATACAAGGCCGGTCTGCACGAGAAGAAGCACAACCTCGGAGACGACTTCATCAAGTTCCTGCGGTGGGGCCAGTACTGGATCGACCAGGCGGGCTGCGGCATTCTGGCCATGGTCACGAACAACACGTATCTCAGCGGCCTGACCCATCGGCAGATGCGCACGTCGCTCATGGACACGTTCGACGAGATTCACGTTCTGGATCTGCATGGGAACTGCAAGAAGCGCGAGCGGACGCCAGCGGGGGACCGGGACGAGAACGTGTTTGGCGTCCAGCAGGGTGTGGCCATCGGCGTGTTCGTCAAGCATCGCGCGGCGAAGCGGCGCCCGGGTTGCCAGGTCCGCTACGCGCAGCTGTGGGGGACGCGCGCGGCGAAGCTGGCGGCACTGGACACCGGTGTGATCGGGCAGCCGCCGGGTGCGGTGGTCGCGCCGCGCGCACCGCTGCATTTTTTCGTGCCGCGCGGTGATGCGAGTCCGTATGAAGCGGAGTATCTCCAGTGGCCGCGTCTGGACCAGATCTTCCAACAATACGTGTCGGGCGTGCAGACCAAGTGCGACGCGCTGTTCGTAGGATTCACGCGTGAGGAAGTCGCTCAGCGCATACGCAGCTGCCTGGCGGAAGCGTCCTGCGGCCGGTTTGCCGCCGGCCTGCCGGCGTGGCTGCCGCCCAAGACGCAGGGGGTGGTGTTCGACGCGCGGCAGATCCGCCCGTACATGGTTGCCCCCTGGGATGTGCGCTGGGTGTACTACGAGCCGCGGCTGCTGGGCCGGGCGCGGCAGCGTCTGCTGAGCGTTCTGGATGGCGGCAACCTGGCACTGGTCTTCATGCGGCAGGCGACCAACCCGGACGGCTACGACCATTTCCTGGCGACCCGCACGCTGGTCTCGGATCGCGTGTTTTACAGCGCCCACGGGGCGCCGTTCGTGGCGCCGCTGTTCACCAGCCGCGCAGGGGCGTGGACCACGAATCTGTCACCGCGCTTCCTGCAGGAACTGGCTGCCCGCCTGGGGGTCGGCTGGAGCGAGGAACGCAGCGGTCTGGACGCATCGTTCGAGTCACGGGACGTGTTTCACTGGATCTATGCTCAAGTGCACAGCCCG
>DAISIS010000277.1:0-7581 GCA_036821925.1 Pirellulaceae bacterium | reverse complement strand
CCGGCAGAAGAGCGAATCGCCCGACGGTGCTGAGCACATGTTCCAGACCGCTCCCCGATCCCCCGCGGCGCTAATCGTCTCCAGACGACTCAGCTGGACACTCGCTCCGGCAGATCTCCGGCGTCCCCAGCTCGATGACCGGCCGGCTGGGCATCTGCAACGCAGCGTAGCGATAGAACGGATAGACGCTCCACTCGACGCACGCCACCAGATCGGGCTGCCCGTCGCCGTCATAGTCTCCGGGCCAGGCGTGCGGTCCGTGGGCCGTGATCCGGATCGGCTCGCCGTAGCAGCAGCATGTTACAGGCGGCTCGAACACCGGGTCGGTCCGGGTTCCGCAGTTCTGCAGCAAGTAGATGCTTCCACCGTCTTGTGTGGTGCGGTCGGTACCAGCCAGACAGTAGACGAGGTCGAGCAGGCCGTCGCCATTCCAGTCGACGGCGCGAAAGCTCTCAGTCCAATGGCTGCTTCGGTGGACCAGAGCATCGTCGATCGGTCGCCCGTCGCGCAGCGTCAGCGCCCGAGTCTTATGCAGGCGCAACTGTCCAGCCGTGTCGCGGGCTTGGGCGAACAGCCAGGCTTTCCGGTCCTCGCCGTCGAGCGTGATCAGGTCGGTGAGCCCATCTCCGTTGAAGTCCGCCACGGCCGCGCCCGTTCGCCAGAAGAACGGGATTTCCGGTTCCTGTGGATAGGTCGCTTCGAGGGCGCGGCGGGCCGAGGTCGCGCGGGCTGCGGGCGAATCGCTGAATCCTTCGACGATGATTTGCCGCGCCGCGCCCAGGAGCGGCTCCGCACCGGTGCCAGAATGCTCGGGCTGGTTCTCGTACTCCTGTGCGTTCCTGGACCAGAAAATGCGGTTGGTTTCGTTCGGGCATATCAGGTCGGGCAGCACATCATCGTCCCAGCGTGTGAACACCGGGTAGGGGTAGCCCATGTTGTGAGGATGGAAGGGTGGACCCAGGATCTCGCTGCGCAGCAGGCGGAGGGGCCCGTTTTCGCAGTGGATCTTGCGTGGCTCGGCGTAGCTCGGCCGCTGCGTCGTGCCCTCGTTGACCACGATCCGCGGCCACCCGTAGCCATCGCCAACGAGCAAGTCGAGTTGACCGTCGCCATTCCAGTCGCAGACGCAGGGCCACGCCTGATCGCCCAGACACAACACCGCCGATTTCGATTCCGCCCTCCCGATGCGTTCGAACCGCGGCGTCTGACCGACGGCGCTGACGAGTTCGAAGAGCGAAAGGCACTGATACACGTCGTGTTGCACAAGCAGGATGTGCCGGCCATCGTCCCATGCGGCCGCAACACTCGTGCAGCCGGCGATGTCCAGGCCAGGCAGCGGCTGAGCGGCGCCGAACGCGGGCGGATCGCCTCGGAGATTCTGCCGCCACGCCACGCGTACCACGTCGGGCAGCGGATTGGCCTCGCCCTGCAGACACACCGCGTCGAGACGCCCGTCCTGGTCGACGTCCAGGAAACACGGCTGCCTCCCCGCGCGGAGCGGCACCGGAGCTGCAGGCCGGAACGGCCAGCCGGCCGGATTGAGATTCTCGATGTACTGGCCATCGACAACCAGGTCCCAGTTCCCGTCGGCATTCAGATCCACCGCGCGGCAGGCTTCCCATCCACAGACCGGCACGGCATCCGACGAAGTGAATCGCGGCACACCGGCCGCATCACGCGTGCCCGCCTGCAGAAAGAAGACCGCCGTGTCGCTGCCACGACGCGTCCACACCAGATCTA
Organism: Pirellulaceae bacterium; assembly: GCA_036821925.1. Taxonomy (GTDB): domain Bacteria; phylum Planctomycetota; class Planctomycetia; order Pirellulales; family Pirellulaceae; genus JAAYDI01. Next base: position 5,841 of record DAISIS010000277.1, on the reverse strand, counting down.
CCCGGCCATCGCGATCGAAATCGGCAAAGTCGACGCCCATGTAGGTGTGCGTGAAATGCGCCCCACCCGCCGCGTCCGCCAGCTCCCCATGACGCACGCGCAGCAGATCGCCGAACTCCCACGTGGCGCCAGAGCCGACGCGCGGATAACAGACGATTCCGTCCCACGGATCCCCCGGACGGTAGGCGTAATTCCAGCACCCGACAAGGTCAGCCCTCCCGTCACCGGTCAAGTCGACCAACCCAGCAGCATACGGCACCGCCACCGGGCGCGGCACGCCCGCGTTATATCGCAACAGGTCGCCGACGCCGATCGGCGGCACGTAAGCGGGCGGCTCCAGAACAGGCCGGTGCCGCACTACCCGGTAGCCGAGCGAATACTGCGTATGCGTCGGGTCCGCAACCACCCATTCAACGCGTCCCCGGTCGCCATATGCAAGGCCTCCACCAATGGCATGAGGCACCGGCTCATTCGCCTGCGTGTCGATAATCCGGATCGAGTTCGGGTCCAAGACTCCCGCGAGCCCAGTCTGGCGGATCAAGTCCCCGAAATCGATCACCGGATCCAGCGGGACATTCCGGTACACCAGAGGCGAGACGATCTGGAGCGGCACGTGACACCAGGTGCCCTCGTCTGCCCGCGCAGCACCAACAGCAACCAGCAGCCCAACAGCCCCCCAAACCCAACAAAAAAAAGCCCCAATCGCCACAGACACCCGGGCGCGCTTCACCACACGGTGCGTCATCGCATCCCCCCACATCCGGACGACCGCAGTCAGAGCGGTGATCGGGACACGCAGCCGACGTGATCTACCGGTTCTTCACCCAGAAGATCGCCATGATCACCAGCGGCAACACGCACATGCTACCGGGTATGAGCGAGAAGATCAGAAAATCCTCCACCGTACTGAAGACATAACTCAGCCGGACTGCGAGGCCGGCGGTGATCAGTCCGACGAGGCTCACCGCCGCGCAGACAAGCAGGACGGGCGCGTAACGCCTGATCGTCGCGTGGCTCCTCTCGGCTCTCTGTGCCTGGTACTTCTGCACCAGGTGCGTCATGACTTCCGAGGCCGAAAACCCATCTTGATACAGCTTGTCCATGGCCGCTCGGTTGGCCAGGTGTTCGTCGACGAACGCCTGAGGGACATGGCTGTGCAACAACAGCGCCGCGATCTCGGCCCGCCACTCTTCGTACTTCATGGGCATGGGCGTCCACCTCCAGGGATGTGACGTCACGCATATAAGAATTCTACACGCCGGCAAACAGCGCCGGGTAGCGAAGCGTCTGTTCAGGCAGGCTGCAGCCTGGCCAGCTGCTGCCGCTGACACCAGGGCGAATTGCGGTCAGCCGCACGCCCCGCGGCGTCGCCCAAGCGTCATTCCCGGGCCATTCCCGGGCCAGCAGCTCTCCGGCGCCGGTGTCGCGTTCAGCGGCCGGTGATGCAGACCGCACGGACGCCGCTACACGATCATCCGGTCCTTGCGCCAGTCAGGGTCTTGCCATTTGCCGCGGGTGAAATCGGGCATATCCACCCGCGCTCCCTGGCGGTCCAGCGAGAGTTTCGAGCAGAAGATGATGGAGCTCCAGGCAGCGGCGTCGAAGACGTCGATCCAGGGTTCGCGGTCTTCGCGGATCATCTTGACGAAGTCCTGAATGCAGTAGTAGTCGATGCCGCCGTGGCCACCGACCCGCACGGCCTCAGCACCCTCGTTGCGCCAGTAAGGGTGCTGGTACTGCTGCCGGTATTTGTCCAGCGGTTCCCAGGGCGCTTCGGTGCTGTTGAGCCCGGTCTGGTCGGGGTCCAGGAAGATCCCCGATCGCGAATCCCAGCAACCTTGAGTCCCCTGGAGCAGGTAGTACCGCGAGTACGGCCGGGTGCACGTGATGCTGTAGTCGATGCGGATCATCCGCCCCTTGGCGGTCGAGATCAGGCTGGTCACGAAATCGCCGGTCTTGAAATCGATCTGGGCCGGTTCGCTATCGGGCCCGAACTGGGCAACCGCCCGGTGGTGCGCCTCGCGGGGCGACGTCATCATGGTCTGGCAGCTCTCCATCCGGTCGCCGTCGTTGATTTCCAGCCATTTGCAGTTGGATCCCAGCCCGTGCTGCGGATAGGCGCTCCCGTACGAATCGCGCCACAGTTCGCCGCGCCAGGTGATCTTACCCTGCGGATCGAACAGCAGCATGCGGCAGTTGTGCACGTAGCTTCCTTCTGCGTAGTACGGTTCGCCGAACACACCCTGCCGGACCATCCGGTAGATCATCATGTTCTCGTCGCCGTAGCAGCAGTTCTCGAGAAGCATGACCCGTTTGCCACTCTTCTCCTTCTGCTCAATCATCTCCCAGCATTCTTCCTCGGTCTGTGCTCCCGACACCTCATGACCGGCGTGTTTGCCGGCCTTCAGCGCGTCGACGGTCATCCGGCCCAGCCAGTACACGGGCGTCGCGATCAACACTCCGTCGACATCGTCCCGCGCGCACAGGTTCCGGTAGTCGAATTCGCCGCGGCAGTAGCCGGCCGGTTCCGTGCCGCGTGCCTGTTTGACCATGTCGGCTGCCATCTTCACGCGGTCTTCCTGCAGGTCGCACACGGCCGTGATCGTCACATCCGGATGGTTGGTCAACAGGCTGGCGACGTGCCCCAGCCCGCGTGGCCCGACGCCGATCACGCCGATGCGGATCTCCCGGCCGGACGGCTCTGGGGAGGCCGTGGCCACCGCTGCGCCAAGCATGGCGGCGGCCGCCCCGCCCACCGCGCCCGCCCGGAGAAACTGCCTGCGCGTCGCCCTGCTGCGTACTTGTTTGCTCATGCTCGAGCCCTCTCTTTCGATGGTTCATTCCAGACTCAACGTGACCACCTGCTGCCCGCACGGCACGACCACCAGCGCCCAGTTCTGGCCGAACAGCGTTTCCTGCTCGAAGCGGACCACGCCCGGGCTCCCCTCGATCGCCGCAGCAACTGCCGTGCGTGTGCCGAGCGGGACCTTGACGATCATGCCCTCCGCATATCCGCACTGGGTCTGAAACGTCAGCCGATCGTTTGCCAGGACCACCTCGCGCAGCTGCGACTCAGACCGGGCCTGCCACCAGTGGCAGACCGCATCGTTGCCCAGGTGCAGCGCGCGGATCTGGCGTTCCTGGAGATAGCGGAGTCCCTCGGCAATCGCCTGCTGGCAGGCCGGATACTCGGCGATGTAGATCGGATGATGAAACATGTTCATCGTCAGATGATGGCGGGCCGCCAAATCCAAGGCCGCGTGCAGCGTCTCGAAATCGGTCTGGGTCTGGTCGCGGTATCCGCACTCGTATGCCCCAAAGGGCTCTTCCAGGAAATCGATCTTCTGATTGCCCCCCTGCCAGTCGTCATAGAACCAGAAGGGGAAGGCGGTGCCGAAGGAAAAGCCAAACATATTCACCGGATTCGCGGGGGGCGAACCGGCATGCACAAACGAGTTGTCGGCCTTGCCGCCCGCTTCCCGCATCCATTTGGCCGGCTCAGCCCAGCCGGTCCAACGTGTCACGTGGTTGACACTGCATGTCCAACCCGTACCGAAGTGTTCCCGGAACGCCTCGGCCTGGGCCAGTACCTGTTCGCGGGTAAAACCGGCTCCGGACGCATAGCCGGTCATGAAGTCGAAGTGCGGGGCGATCTCGTGGCCGTTGGCCCGGATCTTGTCCGCATCCGCCACGCTCAACCCGAACGTCCCGTCCGGCCGCCACATGGCATTGATGTGGTACGGCAAGCCCTGCTGACGCATGAAGTCCGAGGCGACCAGCTGAATGCCGGCCGCACTCGCTTCGTCGTCTCCCCCCCAGTGAAACAGCGCATCGGGAATCGCTCCTGCCCCTGTCGGCGGCAACTGGTGCACCAGTGGGTGCGGCTGGACGCCAATCATGTTTCCCAGCAGAAAGAGAATCTCGTCCGCATACAGGACCTGGACCGAATGCGGTCGGATCACGACCGCATCCGACCGCCGCAGCATGCCGTCCCCATCGTAGTCTTGATCGACCGGTCGTCCCTGATGCAACACCCACATTGTCTGCGGCACGCCAAAGGCAAAGTAGAACACGTGGCCTTTGTCGAGCTGGCGGCCGGTGATGGCCGCATATCCGGTGTCGCGGCCATCGAGATCGTAGAGTGTTGCCAGTGCGCAGGAGCTGTCGCAGGTCATCTGCCGGACGTCAGAGAAGATCAGCAGACGCTGGGCCGGCTGGAGGATCGAGTGAATGTCCTGAGTCAGCCGGTGAGGTTGCAGGGCAAAGGTGGCGCTGCAGGTGAACGGATCGCCCGGCTGGCGCATCAGTCCGGCGGAACGATTGCCGCACAGCGCGTCCAGGCCCTGGGTGGCCAACGCGATCAACGTGCCGCCGCCGCGGATCCAGCGCTCGAGATGGGTCAGCGTCTCGGCTGGCAGGTCGTCCGCTGCCAGGCCGCCGACGAGCACCGTCGCGTACTGCGCCAGCTGCTCTGGATTCCCCAGCGCTGCGGGCGGGACTTCCTCCATCCGCGCGCCGAGTTGGTCGCCGATCTCGCGCAGGTAAATGTCCCAATGATTCTCCCCGTCGCGATTCGCCGCCGCATGCCGGCCGCTGTCGTAGACGCAGGCGATCCGCAGCGGCTGCGCTGCCCCCCACAGCGGTCCGCACGCGGTCGCGCCGGCCAGGAACACCAGACAGGCAGCACCCGGAAGTCGCCATGTGCTCATCATCGCTCTCAACAACCTGCTACATTGTTTGGTTGCACACAGGATTCGAGCCCCAGGCACGGTTGTATCAGAGACCGGTGGGCATGAGAATCCTAGGCGGCGTGCGTAGTGGTGTCCGACGGGCGGCACTGTGCGGTGCCGCCCCCCCCTGTACACACGCGGACCGGTTCCCGGAGTAGTGGTCATGAAACTCCTGTTGGCTCTGACGCTGGCCCTGGCTGCCAGCGCGTCTGAGGACACACCGCCGGCCGACACCAATCGCAACGGGCTGCCTGACGCGATCGAGTCGTACCTGGACATTCCCGGCGGCGCGGTGTCGACGCGCCGCACCCGCCGGCCGACGACGAGTCTGCAGACTCCCACGCCCTGGCGGGCCGACAATGATCTGAAAGTCGATACGATCCTAGTGGTCAACGAGTCGGCGGAGGCCTTTCGCAGTTGGCAGCAGATGGGCTATCGCACCTGGTACATGACCGGGTTCCGTGCCGGATCCGAGTATATCGAATCGCATCCAGGCTCGGCGCAGCAGGATCTTGGTGGCCGCCTGCTGGACTGCGGCCCGGGCAGCTACTACATGGTACCGACCGCCGACCGGCGGCGGGTCCTGCACGAGCGGTTTGCCACCGCCACACGCAACGGCGGCAAGGCGGCGGGCCCGGAGGAGCCGGAGTTCATCGGCACCGGCGGCTACAGCCCGGCGTTCCAGCAGGAGTTTGCCGGCTTCTACGGCCGGCCCTGGGTCGCGCCGCACGAGTCGCCGCAGGCGCGTGCCGACTGCCAGCGACTGATGGGGCATCTGGAAGTGGAGCTGCTCCGCGCCTGCTATGACGGGGCGCGCAGCGTGGCACCGGACACACCCCGGATCCTGCTCTGCCACAGCCCGCTCAACTACGCCGCCTGGAACATCATGTTTCCACACTGCGAGACCCTGCGGGAACTCGACATCGACCAGGTGGTGGCCCAGGTCTGGACCGGCACGGCGCGCAGCCCGGTGAGTCATGCGGGGGTGCGGGCCGAGCGGACGTTTGAGCACGGGTGGCTGGAGTACAGTTCGACGTTGAATCTGACGCGCGGCCTGGACATTCCCACGTGGCTGCTGATGGACCCGTTAGAGGACAATCCGGACCGCGCG
>DAISIS010000276.1:0-7613 GCA_036821925.1 Pirellulaceae bacterium | reverse complement strand
CCGGATCGTCTTTCGTGGCGAAGATCGGTTGTCCGCACTGTTGCGTGCCCCCCGCGGCGCGCGCCAGCGGCGCGAGCAGGAAGGAGTTGTTCTCGACATTGGTGATCCGCGTGTAGGTCGGCCGCGGCGGCTCGTGGCAGGAGACGCACCGCCGCGCGACGACCTGTGCGAGCACTTGATCCAGGTCCTGCGGGACCATCTGCCGGCAGCCGATCAGATCGGTGTTATTGGATTCCGATGTCCCGTAATACGGCACGTTCAGGTCAATCCAGGCGAAGATGCGCCGCTGGCTAAGCGGGTCCACGTCAATCCGCGGCCGGCCCACCTCATCCGGATGTCCGTTGAGCACGATGTCGGCCAATCGGCTGGCAGGTGAACCCCAGTACTCGGGCGTCACCTGCAGGATATTCGCCTCCTGGCCGTTGAAGGTCGGGATCCAGCTGGTATAGGGGTTCTCGCCTGGATCGCCTTGCCGGGCGAGCGTTTCGTACGACACGTTGAAGAAATCGGTCCGGTCCCCGCACAGATCCACTCCTCCCTGAGCATCCTGGGGGTGGTGGCAGCGCACGCAGTACTGATCGAGCACCGGTTGCACGATATGGGGATAGCTGAATCCGCGCACGCCCCATTCCGGCTGCGTCAGCTCCTCAGCCGGGCGCAGCGCCGCCAGGGGCCGGGCCGACGCGTTGGGAGTGACGTAGTTGCGATCCGCGTGGCAGCCGACGCAGCTCTGCTGTTCGCCAGGCATGAAGTGGGTGAACGACCGCATCCGTTGCACCGCGCGCCCGTGTTCGTCCAGCGCCAGGAAGTAGATGGGCACCTGCGCCGGGACCTTGAAATGCGCTGACCCGTCGGATTCGACCGACGCGAATCCCCAGACCCGCTTCGGCGCGTAGGTCGCACCGCACGACACCACGGGGAACTGGAAGCCGAAGGCGCGGCGGCTGACGTCGGCGAACTTGCTCTTCTCAATCTCCTGAACCACGGCGATCTGCACGACCCGGCCGCACTCCCCGCGCGGCGCCAGACCTTTGTGCACGTCCTCGATCAGCACGGAGGCCCAGGGTTCGGCGGTGGGGCGGTAGCTGGCCGAACGCAGCGCCGGACGCGGTCGCGCCAGGACGGGACGCGCCGCGTAGTAGCCCAGCGGCTCCGCGCGCCCCAGGATCGTGCACTGACACGTGCCCGCGTAGTCGCGCACGAGCAGCGTCCCGCCGCAGGACACGAGGAAATACTCGCCGTCGATCGGAAACGGGCTTTCGTAGGGCCCGCGAATGTCGTTGCCGTCCCCGCGATCCACGTGTCCTATGGACACCTCCGGTGTGAGATTGCTGATGGCATGCTGGGTGTTGGCACCCACCGCGGGATCCACAATTCCGATGGCGCCCCGGCACGGCCCGTTGTGGGACGTCAGCACACACAGCGCTCGGCCGGTACCCGGGATCTCGTGCGCCTCCATGAACGTCGCCGGGCTCAACACCCGATTGCCGAAATAGCCGGACAGCCCGGTGCCGTCCGGATTGATCGTCCACAGACTCTGGATCGGAATCGCCGGGCGATCGACATACTCCCACCGGCTGTACAGGATCCGCCCATCCTCCATCACCGACGGGGTGAAGTCGTTGAGATAATTGGCCGACAGACGCTGCACGTGTCCGCCGTCGCGATCGCAGCGGTACAGGATCGGTGTCGTCGAAGTCCAGCAATACGCAAATGCCGGCTTCCGGTCGGACAGGAAGGCAATTGTATCGTCCGGCAGCCAGCACGGATTGAGATTGTTGGAGTCGTGATCAGTCAGCTGCTGCAGGTGCGTGCCATCCACCTGGATGGTGAACAGCTGGAGCTTGTCCTGCATGGTGCGTTTCCAGCTGAACAGCACGGTCGTGCCGTCGTACGAGACGTTCGCGTCGAGAATCAGGCCGTCCGACGCATCGACCAGCCGTGTCAGCCGTGGTGGCGTGCTGGTCAGGTCCACCACGAACAGACCGCCGCCCGGCTTCTGGCCCTCGACGTGATACGTGTAGACGTGCGTCGGATCGACCGGCTGGCGCTGTACGACGACCAACCGGGTGAAGCCCCACGCGCCTTGGGCGAGCCGGTCTGCCAGCTCCAGGCTCTCGGGCAGACTGGATTCCACGACCGGCGGCGGCGCCGGCGCTGCTGCCGGCCGGGGCGCAGTGAATGCCGCGTACACCTCCTCCGGCTGCGGCGCGGCGAACACCTGAATCTCCGACGCGCCCGGATTCGATCCGCCGTAGGAGCTGAGGAACTTGAGCGTGAGTTCGTCCGTCGTGTACGGCTCCGGCAGCGCCACGCGCTGCGGGCCGTACCCCGGCTTGAGCTGGCCCGTCGCCACCGGCTGGTCGGTCGACGCGATGTAGACGGCGTAGTCCTTCCAGTTCTCCTCCCATTGAAAGGCGGTACGCCCGAAGTACGCCAGCTCCGCCACCGTCACCGGCTCAGGCCAGCGGAACGTCAGGGTCACGCCGTGCGGATGATTGTTGCCTTGAGCGCACCAGGCGCGGCCCGCATCCGCGGCGCCCATGGGGTCGGGCACAACGCCATCCGCGACGAATTTGCCCAGATACTCAGCGCTGAACGCAGAGCTGGCCGTGATGGTCGCCCGCAGCGCCGCATTCTCGAGCGCGGCAGCCGGTGGATCACCGGCCGGCGCCGGGGGCACGCACAGCATCAGCAGCAGGCCGGCCGCGATGCAGCGGCAGACGCAGCGCACCTGGTCACCGGTCGACGAATACCCGGTTGACGATCCCGTTGTCTGAGGTCTGTGAACCATGCGCCGTCTCACTTCGCACACCTGTCCAGGAGCTGGGGAATGATCTGCTGCGGAAGCCGTGTCGGCACACAGCCGGCGCAGCACGCGGACTCGTTCTGCTATTGTCCGGTACCGGGCGCTGCTTCGCAATCCAACCGGCTCTCGGGGTGGCGACTGCCCCCCGGGCGCCGACGTCTTAGGCTGCTCGCCGTCGCCCGACTGCGGCTGTCCCGGCCGCGCCCCCACCCTGCCGGGGCGGCAATTGTCCGGTCGTCTACTCGCCAGGCCCCCCGCGATCATCGAGAATGTCGGCTGGCGGTGTGTTGTGTCGGTGCTGGCTCATGAACTGGAGAGACAACCATGTCGTGTTGGCGTCCTGCCCTGATGCTGTACCTGGTGTTGAGTTGCCTGCCGCTTGTGCGCGCGGCGGACGAGGTCAAGATCACGCCGGATGTGGTCTACGGTCACAAAGACGGACTGGCTCTGACGTTCGACGTCTTCGCGCCGCAGAGCAACGCCAACGGGGCCGGGTTGTTGTTCATGGTCAGCGGCGGCTGGTACTCGTCGTGGAGCCCGCCGGAAGCGGCGCTGTCGGTCTTCAAGCCGATGCTGGACGCCGGCTTCACCGTGTTCGCCGTCCGGCACGGGAGCAGTCCGCGGTACGGCATTCCCGACGCGGTGGAGGATGTACGCCGCAGCGTGCGGTACATCCGCGCTCACGCCGCGACCTGGAAGGTCGATCCCCAACGATTGGGCGTGTATGGCATGAGCGCTGGCGGGCATCTGGCTCTGATATTGGGCACCGCCTCGGACGAGGGTGATCCGCAGGCCGAGGATCCGGTGCTGCGCGTTAGCAGTCGCGTGCAGGCGGTGGTTGCGTTTGTGGCGCCGACCGATCTGCGCGTGATGGTGTGGCAGGCGGAAGGGCATCTGCCTGCGTACGACCAGTTCCCGGCGCTGGACCTGCCGGTGGAGGAAGCGGCCAAGTACTCGCCGCTCCTGCACGTCTCGGCGGACGACGCCCCCGCGCTGCTGCTGGTGGGCAAGAAAGACGAGCTGGTCCCCATCAAGCACAGCGAGAACATTCACGCCGCGTTCAAGGAGCAGAGCGTTGCCAGCGAGCTGGTGGTCTACGAGGAGTCGAGTCACGGCTTCGTGCCTCAGGATCGCGAGCAGGCCATGCAGGCGCTGGTCGAGTGGTTTCAGAAGCAGTTGTTGAAATGAGGGGCGCCGCCATGCGCGTGATCGGATCGCTGTTGATGTTGTCGCTTCCCGCTGCGCTCCTGGCCGGCCTGATCGTCCCCGGGCCGGGCGCTGCCGCCGCGGAGAAGATCCCCATCATCTACTCCACAGACCTGTTTCATCCGCATGACGATCCCGACGATCATGTGGACCTGGCCACCCTCTTTGCGCTGGACGAATTCGAGGTGCTGGGGGTGATCCTCGAGCACGGCGAGAAGCAGGCGGCGCGTCCGGGCGAGGTTCCCGTGCGGCAGATGATGCAGCTCACCGGGCGGCAGGTGCCGTACGTGGTGGGGCTGAATCCGCCGCTGCGATCCCCCTCCGACCCGGCGCTCGATCAGCCGGCGGCGTATCAGCAGGGAGTGAATCTGCTGCTGGAAAAACTGCGGTCTGCGGATCACCCGGTGACACTCTTCACGACCGGCAGCATGCGCGACGTCGCGGCGGCATTCAATCGGGAGCCTGACCTGTTGCGACAGAAGGTGTCGCGCATCTACATGAATATCGGCAACGCCACGCCCCAGGAGAGCGAGTACAACGTGGATCTGGATGTGCACGCCTACGTGTGCCTCCTGCGGTCCGGCCTGCCTGTGTACTGGTGCCCCTGCTTCGGCTCCCCTCACGGCACGTACTGGAAGTTCCGCCAGGCCGACGTCTTCGAGACGGCTCCCGCGGCGCTCCAGAATTTCTTCCTGTACACGCTCACCATGGGCGCCGACTGGCAGGCCACTCCCCGGCCCGAGTCGGCCGACCCGATCGCATTCCTGGCGGGCGCGGTGGACCCGGCGGCGCGGCAGGCAGTGTTCCAGCTGGACCGCAACATGTGGTGTACGGCGCCATTTCTCCACGCCGCCGGTCGCCAGGTGGTCGCACGTGCGCCGGGGGGGTGGGAAGCGGTCCGGGCCGGCCAGCCGGCGGCCGATGCGGTGGTGACTTTCGACTTCGTCCCTGGCCGCGTCACGGTTGACGAGCGCGGCCGCACCACGTTTCAAGAAGGCGGACAGCTGGGCGATCCGGGGTGCGTGGCCGCGTTCAAGGTGCTCGATCCCGAACGCTATCAGGCGGTGATGACGAGCTGCCTGCAGGTGTTGTTCCGGCGGCTGAACGAGGAGACCGCTGCGGCGCCGGCGGAGCCGATCAGCCTGCGGGCGGAAAGTCTCACGCTGCTGCCCCAGTCTCAACCCGTCGTCCATGTACGCGTGCGGAACGAAGGCGCTACGCCGTTCGCCGGGCAGGTCGCGTTGGCGCCGCCCGATTCCTGGCGGATCACGCCGGCCGCGCACGCCGTCCAGCTGGCTCCGCATGAAGAACAGCGTCTGGCATTCTCCACGGCCGGGGCGAGCGAAGTGCCCTCCAACTCGTATCCGGTCGAGTTGTCCGCGGCCAACGACAGTGTCCGCGTGTCGCGACGCCAGAACATCGCCGTGACCAGTGCTCCGTACCTCAAGCCGACCATCGACGGCGATCCGGGTGACTGGCACGACGCCATCCCGGTGTCGTTCGTCGCGGGGGGGCGCCAGACGGTGATCCGCACCGGCTGGCACCGCCGGGCGTTTGCGGTGCTGGTGGCTGTCGAAGAAGTGGCGCTCAACCGGCCGGGCCAACACGACTGCTGGGACGCCGTCCAGCTGGCCCTCGCGCCGGCCGGAGCCGCCGGCGATTGGGCGCGGGCTGAAACGGCCGGGCGTTTCGAGTATCTGCTGGTGCCTGGCGACGCGGGGGACGGGACCTGCTATCGCCTGGCCACCGTGGACACTCCCATGTCACTGGTGGACGAGCCGCGCTCGCTCGACGAGGCGCTGGTGCATGGTCCGGCGGAACTGGCGGTCCGCCGCGTCGGCAACACGACGTACTACGAATGCAGTCTGCCTTGGGACGAGATGCGGCCGGCGATCCGACCTGCCGAAGGACGCGAGTTCTGCCTGTCGGTGCTGGTCCACGATCCGGATGGAACCGGCCTGCGCGATTGGGGTGCAGCGGCCGGATTGTGGGATTCGCAGCGTCATGCCCGTGCCTGGAGCAACTGGCAGGGTGCCCAGTGGCCCGAGACGCCCCCCCTGGACAGCCGCACGCCGTGGGGGCTGTGCAGCTCGCGGTACTGAGGAGTCGGGAGGCAGTGGCGGCCGGCTGTGTCCCGCGATCCGGCGCGTCCTGTGTCGCCGGTTGGCCCCATCCAGAGAGTTGTTTCCACAACCTTGCTGTTGGAGAATCGAACATGACTCTGAATTCGAGTCTGATCGTGGCGCTGGCTGTCGCCGGCGCCAGCCGCGTCTGTGCGGAGGAGGTCTGGACGGCGCCGGTCAGCGAGCCGGCGGGGGCCATCGTGGTCCGTGTGGTCATGGTCCAGGACGAGGAGGGCAAACCGTTTGCGGCGGGCCAGGCAGCAGCCCAGGCTCTGCAGCACGCGATGGGCGGTGTGCCGCTGAAGGCCGTCGTGATCTCCGAGTGCTTTGAGGATCAAAAGAACAAGCAGCAGCTGCTCGCCGGGGTATGTGCGGTCACGGGCCCGGACTGCGTGTTCGGCGGCGCAACCTACGGTTCGTTCACGCAGGCCGGCTGCACCGATTACGATTCCGTCTGTCTGCTGGGGATCGGTGGCGACGGGATCGGCGTGTCGGCAGCTCTGGTGACTGAGCTGGGGACCGCCAAGCTCACGGTGGCCGAGCAGCAGGCGGAAATCACGGAGCGTCTGCAGGCGGCTGGCAAGTCGCTCGCCGAAAAACTGCCGCGGACCGATCGGGACAGACTCCTGCTGCTGATCCCCGACGCCCACTCCCCGAAGAACCGCTATCTGCTCGCAGGTGTCCAGCAGGTATTGGGCCAGCAGTTCCCGGCCACGGGTGGTTCGGTCAACAAGAATGCCGGCCAGACGTTCGTCTATTTCCGGGGCCAGGCCTACCAGGACAGTGCGGCCGCGCTCCTGTTGTCGGGCGATTTCCGCGTGTCGCTCTCAGGCCGTCTGGGCAAAGATCAGGACGCCGTGATCCGGACGGCCCGGGAAGGCGCCGCCGAGGCCATGTCGCGCGTGGCCGGTCAGCCGCTGGTCGTGTTGGCGTACAACTGTGCCGGCCGCCGCGGCAAGCTGGACGATCCCGCGGCGGAGCTGCAGGCCATCCAGCAGGCCACCGGAACCACCGTGCCGCTGTTCGGCTGCTACAACGCCGGCGAAATCGGCCCGCTCGACCCCACCGAGAAAGACTCCGACGCGCTCTGCGGCGGCAGCGGCTGGCACGTGATGTTCACCGTGCTCAGCCGCGATTAGCACGACGCGCGGCGGTCGGCGGTCAGTCAGCCGCCGCGGTGGGGGTCAGCGTGATCGCGCGCAGATCACACAGCGGCTTGTCGAACTGGCCGTTGGGTCGGAACACGGCGCGCTGTGCGCCGGCCGACAGTTTGAGCTGTCCGATCTTGGCGGTGGCATACTTATCCCACGCACCGGACGTGGCGATGGTCCCGGCGAGCTGCTGGTCGCCGATCTCCAGCTGGAAAGGCTTGCCCGCCTGGTCGTCGGCCACAGACCATTCGAGCGTGACATCGTACGATCCGTCCTGGGTCACTTCGAGTGGCCATTCGGCGCGGTCCTGGTCGGTGAACCAGC